>JAISSS010000127.1 GCA_031272965.1 Bacteroidales bacterium
CTGGTCTTCGGGCGGATTGATGAACTCGCTCTCAAGAGCGACTTGTTGTTGTTGCTGCGGCTGCTGCCCGCACGCCTGTAAAAACCATCCGCAAAGCAATGCGGCAATCGAAGTGATAAGTGTGTGTGTCATTTGTTTTTTTCTAATAATTGAAGGTTAAAGTTGTTATTTACAATATTTTTGATTCTTTTCATCTGTGATAGTAGTAGCCGTTCTGGCAGCGGACGTTCATAATTACTTCGGGAGCAGCGTCTTTGTTCACCGCCTCGCAAGTCAAACCGACGGTCTCGGTCTTACCTTTGTCAACGTGCTGAATGACGCCGAGCATGTAAACCTCGTCCACGACCTGATGGTTCTTGTCGTAAATGCAGGCGACTTCGACAAGGTGTGGTATGGAAAGATACTGTCCGGGTTGAAGAGTAGCGGGGATTTCAATCGTTTTGCCATTGACCGAAACGCGGAAGTTCTTCACCGCCGAGGCAGCATTTTCGGGAACGCGGATGACGTACAGCAAATGCCGGTTAGGGGTGTGAAACCATGATTTCGGGTTCTCGGTATATTGAGGGAAAGTTACTTTCCAAGTCGTTTCCTTGCCGTCGGCATTGGAAATAAGGTCGTCGGAAAGCCCTATCTCGTTGTAGAGGGCGGGGTTATGCGTCCAGCTCCAATCGATACTGAGCGGCTTGACGGATTGCTCGCCGCCGTTCACCGGCGTAGCGTTCATCACCGAAGGCGGCAGCAGTACGGCTTTCTCGTTCTGCCAGCGTTTTTCAAACTTCAAATCCCATTTGCCATCGGGCTTATGCGTCAGTTTATATATCACGTCGGATTGCCGGAGTTGCATTTTCTGCGCTTCCGTGAACGCATTTTCCACATTTGCCTGTTCCCAATCGGAAAAGGTCTTGACGAGTTGAGCATAATCGGGATTGTCCTTAATTGATTTGGTATCAAACCAGAAATCGACGCCGGAATCCCATCCGGTAGCGAGCTGCATCACCCAGTTAATGTCTTCCGCCGTAGCGTCGCTTGCTCCGCCGTATTGTCCCATCTTGTTAGGTATCAAATTTCTGGAGAGTTCCAACTGTCGTGAAAGCCGATAGTCAAGCATCGAGAAACGGAAGCCGCGGTCGCGGTCGCCTTCGCCCCAGCTGACATACGAATAGAAGTTCCAGCTGTAATGTGAGAAACGCGAGCCGGTAGCGATGATTTCCTTGTTGTTATCAGCCAATTTTGCGAAGATGTTTTTCAGGAAGATGTTACCCGTATAAAGTCCGTAACCTGTTTCGAAGCAGCTTTCGAAGCCGTCAACAACAAGGTTGTCTAAGTCGGCTTGAATAAGAATATCTGCTAAGCGGTCGGCACATTCGTTGCTCATTTCGATGGTTCCGGGGTAGAAATTGTCGTAGCCGGAGAAAACCATCAGGCGCACACGGCTATTGGCTTGATGCTCAGCTGCCTGTGTACGTAATGCGCCGCGCTGACAGCCGGACAGGAGGATTTTGTCGCCCTCAACGGCAGCGGTTTTGAACTTAATAAACTCATTATCAACACGAACCACTTTGGTTTTCTTGACAGTGGCTTCTGTATCTTGAGTATTTTGAACAGTGATAATCGTATCTTCTGCCGAGGTGTTAGCTGCAAGCTTTGCTTCCGCCCGCCAGGTCTGCAATCTGTCGTCCGGTACGGGCGCGATGTAAGGTTCCGTCGCCGAGTTCGACTTCAGGAACGTTGTCAACGTGTAGAGCGTCAAGCCGATATTGCTTTTCCTCGCCTCTTTGCTGTCTTCCAATATAGCGGGGATGCCGCCGGGATAGGCATGGCGGTCGATTTCAAAATGCCCCCAGTTGCCAAGCATTTCGTTGCGAATACATAACATCCTTGCATTTAATTCTTTGGACAGTTTAAGATATTCGTCGAAGCTCTTTTCATCGTATTTAGCCCAGACGCAGAAACGTTTTCCTGCGTCGGTATATTTATTCCATACGCCTTCGTAGGTTGGGTGCGGCAATCCCTCTGCTAATACGAGTTTTTCGAGATGTTCAAGCTCTGTTTTCTTGCCGGAGGGGCATCCATAAAGAGCAACCGATGAGCCTACGACAGTGAAACCGGCTATCGGTTCTGCTTTGCGCAGGCTATCGACTTGCGGAAGCACGTTGCGTTGTATATGGATATACCTGTCGCGGGTGTGGTCAAACGCGCTCAGTTGCATCATCGAGCCTTTGTCGGTATAGGAAGCGGCTGTTCGCGGAGAGGTGTCGGTATTCGGCTCTAAACTAAGCAAGCCTATAGTGAAATCCGCGCTACGATTGATGCCGAGCCATTCGGCAATCTGCCCGCGCATGGTAGTGCGGTAAGGTCCCCATATCACCTGAAATATTTCGGCAACGGGCGAGGCGTCCACTAACGACATTTTGAACCAGTCTTGCTTCGGCTCTATTAACACTGTGAGCTTATAGCCTTTGTTATAAGCAAGCCGAATTTTGGCGTTGCCGTTGTTGCTCTTTGATATTACTTTTGCCGACAGAGGGCGCCCTGTCCACTCGTTGTCGGGTTTATATATCTCACATTCAACGAGATACGACGCCTCGTCTTCGGCTATGTAATTAGAGCTGTCCGAGACGTTTTGCAGGGCAATAATTTTGCCGCGGTTGTCAATCGCGAGGCGGAGCTTGCCAGCCGTCGCGTCAAAAATCGTTGTTTCCTTCGTCGCAGTTGTACATGCCACACAGCCAACGACGATAACAAGTAGTAAAAGAGAAAATTTTGTTCTCATAAAAAAATTAACTCAAGTTTCCCACCTTTTTCCGCCGGTGGTTTTAGCGGCCACCCAGGATGAATTGGGTAGGAATTACGGCAAAGGTACAAATAATATTGATATTGGCAACTGCCCCGACACAAAATCGCTTCCCATTCCTGTCTGTCTGTCAGGTGATTAATTTAAATTAATAAATCATTAACTCTTCGGACGTCCCATAAAATGATTCAAATTATCAGCTGTAATTTTCAGGGCGCCTGAAAATTGCCAGGACAAAGTGTCGAAAGGTATAATCCTGTTCAATTATGGATATAATTTCACAGTTCTTTTTCAATTTCCTCCAATGACTTGCCCTTTGTTTCGGGTAATTTATACAATACGAAGAAGAAGCCGAGCAGGCAGATGACCCCGTAAAGCCAGAATGTTCCACTGGCGCCAAGCCCCTTATTGAGCAGCGGGAATGTGTATGTCAGTACGAAGCAGGCCGACCACAGGGCAAAAGTCGATATAGCCATTGCCAGACCGCGAATCCGGGTGGGGAATATTTCGGAGATAACAACCCATATCACCGGCGCCAGCGTCATGGCATAGCAGGCGATAGCTGCTACTACGAGGCACAGCATGGCAAATCCTGTTACGTGCCGGTAATAGCACAGCCCCAGAATGGCGTAAATAGTGGTAAGTCCAATGGCCCCAAACAGCAACAGGGCGCGGCGCCCAAGCCAGTCAATCGTGTACATGCCCACGAAAGTGAACAGCACATTTGTAGCGCCCGTAACCACAATATTAAAAAGAGTATCGGAGACGTTATATCCGGCGGCAGAGAATATTTCCTGCGCATAGTTAAAGATGACATTTATTCCGCACCATTGTTGCAAAATGGCAAGTACTATACCCACAATAAGCAACCTTGATATGCGTTTCGACAGCAGTGCGGCGAATCCGCCATGTTCAACGGTGGTAGTTTTCATCATCGCGATTTCGCATGCCGCAAAATCCTGACCTCCTATGCGGGACAGTGTATGTGCAGCAAGAGAGACGCGATTGGCTTTCACCAACCAGCGCGGACTTTCGGGGATTAGAAATATGAATATAAGATATAACCCTGCGGGAACGTTTTCAGCCCAGAACATCCACCGCCAGCCCGCCTGAACGTTCCACGAATCTATTGCAGGCTCGCCGGGATGCGCTATCAGCCAGTTAATTACCTGCGCAAACAGGATGCCCAGCACTATTGTCAACTGCTGAAGCGATACAAACCGCCCGCGCACATCGGGGGGCGACACTTCTGCGATGTACATCGGGGCCACATTGGAGGCAATCCCGATAGCGACGCCGCCCACAAGCCGGTAGAAGATGAACCCGTTG
The DNA here is from genome assembly GCA_031272965.1 of Bacteroidales bacterium. Taxonomy (GTDB): domain Bacteria; phylum Bacteroidota; class Bacteroidia; order Bacteroidales; family Prolixibacteraceae; genus JAISSS01. The sequence goes on from JAISSS010000127.1 coordinate 4,124, forward strand.
AAAGCGTTGACCATGCCGGTGCCAACTGCCGAAACGATGAAAATTACTGCGGCAAGCAACATCAGCGGCTTCCGCCCCAGCTTGTCTGCCAAGCTGCCCGAAACGGTTACTCCGATGATACAGCCCACAACAGCACAGCTGATTGCCCATCCCTGTAGTATTGAAGAGTCGCTGATTCCAAAAAACACCTCATAGAATGGCTTGGCGCCGCCTATAACGACCCAGTCGTAACCGAACAGCAGTCCGCCCATCGCCGACACAAGCGAAATTAGAAATAGATATAAATTGTTGTATTTCAATGTGTTATAATTACTATATTAAACATCTGTTTAAAATCTTATTGGATGCCACGCAGTTTTCCAGTTTGCCCATTCAGAGCCATAAGCGTATGCCAGGTATTGCTGTATATTAGGATTTAAATGGCCACATTCGTCGCCACTCCATCCGCAGTTGTGCAAGTATGTATGTAGCCCATTTCTCAGCTCGGCGATTTTGCGGAAAGTGATGCCGTCGGGCGATTCCCACAGCACAATATAGCTGTTGGCAGTGATGCGGGAGGCCGTGTGTATCGCCTGAAATACGTTAAGGTCGTCGCGGTATTTCACGTCGCAGTGGTCGGCCGCATTAATATTGCTTTTATCAATAGCGGAACCACGCAATTGCAGATGGGCAGGCCAGTCAGCATCAGTGGCGTTGACAGTTGCCACGCGGGTTTGCAGCACGTTGACATCGTCCCATGTATAATACAGGTACAGCGTTTCTCCGGTTACCACCATGCACGGTTCGCCGGCGCCCCACGCATCTTTGTTGCCATTGAAAGTGATTACCGGTTGCGGATTCCCGCCCCAGCCCGTTCCGTTCCATTTCTCCCACGGGCCGACAGGACTCGTTGAGCGGGCAACATAGACGTGATTGAACAGCCCGCGTGTGTCTTCGGTAGATGTGTATCCGGCGTAATAATAATTGCCGATTTTAATCACTCCGGGGTCACACACCGACAGCTCGTCCCGACTGCCTTCGGTGGGGCGTAAGGCGGGGAGTTCTGCCGTCCACGTCTTGCCACCATCGACGGAGGTGCGGTACAGCGCCTGGTCCCAATAGGTTTTGCCGGATGACGGCGTCAGTGATACAAAGCCCTCATAAGAACCGGTAGTTTCGGCGCCATTGTAATAGTTCGTTACTCCGGCTTTTGCGGCGTCTTTCCACACTCCGGCTGTCCCCGCCGGCTCGCTAAGCACCCACAAATATGTCCCCGCCGGAAACAGACTGTTGTCGGCAAGCGCTAAGTTCTGATTGTCGGCATAGTTTGTAAAGCGCTGTGATTTAATCGGTTGTGATGCAATAGTGGCTGAATAGCTACCCCTCCACTCAAAGAGCGTCAGTGTGAGGCTGCTGTTGGTAGTAGTCCAGTTAGGACACGTAACGCCGATGCTGTAAAAAGGCTGTGCAACTTCAAATTTTTGTGCGGCAGTTGCGCCGGAACCGAGCGACACTGCCGTATGTGCAGATGAAAGAAAATTCTCGATGTCGCGTCCGTAGGTTCCGCCCGGCGCCGCAAACCATGCTTCAATGAGATTGTCATTGCCGATGATAATTGAAGGCCCGTAGCGATAGCCGCCGCCAGGATATATATCCCAGCCGCTCTCTATGGAGAATACGTGCGCCGCCACAACAGACACGTCAACCGGACTGCTGACAATGCCGTCAGCCTGTACTGTGATTTTGGCTGTCCCTGTTGATTTGCCTGTAACCGTACCATTGGCGTCTGTCGCGGCAACGTCGGGGGCACTCGACTGCCACACAAGTTGCAGCCCTTTGACGTCTGCCGGTTCCGGTGTTGCGGTCAGTTTGGCACTTTCACCCATGCCAAGCGACAGCGTCTTCGGCGATATGCTCAATGCCGTAAGTGTAACCGACGGAACCTCCACCAATGGTGTACTGTCCTTTTTACAGCCGCTTGTAACTGCAACAGCCGCCGAAAAAATGTATAAAGAAAAATTCAGTTTCATATATTGTTGTTTTTTATAGCACAAAGATAACACTTTTTTCGGTTCATCCGACTATTGGATACGAAAACTTCCTGTGCTTGCGGACATTACGGCTGTACACAGCTACATTGATGTCTGCCGTATCACGGGGCAGTTTCCTTACAGCACATTTTGCCGCTCTGCACAAATGACAAATTACAGGCTATTTGACAGTCAGTTATTTGACAATCAGGCGCTTAGAGAATTTACCGCAGTAATATTCCGGTGCTATCTGTGCGAAACTGACGGACTGCTATTTGTGGTCAGCGACTACGCAGTTGAAGCCCCGCCAACCGGCCATTCGGCATTGCTAAATTCAAACTTATGTCCATATTGAAATTGCTCCGGAATTATTGCTGGTCAGTTTTCGGGATGTTTCATCATGTATGTTTCGAGGATATCGGCGATATATTCCGGTGGATATTTAGCGATGAGGCGCACAAAATGTCCGTCCGCGGCAGGCGTCCATGTGTTGTATCCGTCGTCGTTGACATACATGGTACCTCTTTCGGAATCGAAATATCGTTCATAGCCTTTCACGGCTATCAAAGCAGCAGTGATGTCCCAGCTTGAGCGTCCGTTGGGGTCGCCTTCGGCAAAGCACAGCTCGTAAACTTCTTTCACGGGGTTTCCCGTGTCGGGCATTTTTACCAGTTTCTTACCTGTGAGTATTACCACGCCTATTTCGAATCCGCTAAGAATGATTTCGGTTGGCCATTCGTCAACTGTGGCAATGGCAGCGGGCGCATCCATATAGACGTTAAATTCCTTTCCTTCGGGGAAGCTTCCAGCCATGGAAATCAGGCGTTTTACTTTCCGGGCTACCAGTTCACGGCCGGAAAGGGGGCTATATTGGTCAGCGGCGGAGTGCAGCAGGTCTTTCAGGTTGGTGAAGAACCCTACCGAACAAATCACCACGCTGTTATCGGGCTGGCTGCTCAATATTTGCCGATAGATTTTCACTGCATCCGGGGCGTCGGAAGTCCGCTTGGTTTTATGGGGATATTTTTGAGGCAGTACTTCCGTCCATTTAATCTTATGCCAGGTGGTCAGCGAAGCGCCGCCGGAACTCTTGGGGGCGGCTACGGGAATATCCGGTCGCCCATACCACGTATTAATCGCCTCAATGCAGGGAACCACGCGCTCGTCCCTGTTCGACGATACCGTTGCAAGGATGTTCACCTGACCGCTGTCGGCCAGCGCATGAAGCAACGCCAACGCGCCAACGTCATCATAATCAGGCCCCAAGTCAGTGTCAAAAATCAGGTTTACCGGCCTCTGCTCTATACACGAAGCCATTATCAATATCGTAGCGATGAAACAAAAAATCCTGTTTTTCATAGTAGTGTTCATTTATAAACCGGCCACAAAGATAATACTTTTTCTTCAATAAAGTATCTTCATGGTTTTCGCATTTTAATTTGCAATACCATGGCTTTTATCTCGTCCCAAATCAATCAGAATTTCACTTTCATAATCACCGGATTGTCGTCGTCTTTCAGGTTTGCGGCGAGTTCTTTCAGTTTGCCCGACAATTTACCGGCGTCGCGCTGCTCGACGAGGCAGTCGGTTTGCAGCATGGCGACCGCAGTGTTTGCCTCGTCCGAAGCCAGCGATTCTATATAAAACATACATTCGCTGTCGGCATTGGTAAGCGTAACCTTGCCGTAACTTTCGCCGGTAGCGAGGTCGTACCACAGATTGTCG
>JAISSS010000136.1 GCA_031272965.1 Bacteroidales bacterium
ATACAGCTGGAGCGTTACCGTGCGTCAGAGCGGCTGAAAGAGCGGCGGGATATGCGCTATCTGGCGGTGGTCTTCATCGGCAAGGACGAGTACCGCACAGAGGAGCTGGGATGAAAGGGAGAGTTTATTCGTATATTGACCGCAGCGGATAAATTTCCAGTTTTTTGATTATCAGTTCGCCGCCGGTATTGTAGAGGGTAACGTTTCGGGCGGCAGGATTTTGCAGGATGGCATTAGTGATGACGGTTTTGCCGTTGTTAGCGAAAATTTCTATGGAGGTGCGGTCAAGCAGGATTTCCAGCGTAATAATATTCGTGTCTTCGGGTATCAGTTTCACTTGTGCGCTCATGCAGCTGAGGACATATTTTGTGGCATCATAACGGATTTCCACGCCTTCATACGTGCGGGAATGGGCGACGACGAACCCGAAGCTGCTGACATTGTTGATGTCGAAAGTTCCGATGATATGGAAACAGTCGCCTTTCGCTTGCACCGGCGTCTTGTTCAGGCCCGGTATCAGGGTTTTATTTTCCCACACTTGCGGGCGTTTATGCAGCAATTCGATTTCGCGGGCGGGCTTTCGGAGGAGCTGCAGGCTTTCGCCGGATTTTAGCAGGCTTATTTCGCAGGGGAACGACATTTGGCCGCAGAATCCGGCGCCGGGAAATTCTCCGTCGCGCATCCATGCGATTTGCAGTGTGCGTCCATCAGTAGCCGGAATATTGTTCCACGTTTGAGTGGCGTAATAGTTTGCACCGAAGTCGCTTTTGCGGAGCGGTGTTTTTGGGGCGAACACATGCCCGTCGAAATCGCCTATGCAGTAGTTTCCGTCGCCGTTAAACAGTACCCAGTGTTTTTCAGGGGTTCCGTCAACTGGCAGTTCCACGATGTCAGGACATTCATAGAATCCGGGCAGGAAACTTTCAAATTTCCACGATTTCATGTCGGTGGAGCTGTAGAAGGCGAATCCCTGCGTATCTTCCTGATTTTTAGCGGAGTCGGCGGGCAATTCCGGCGAGTGGGGTTGCCAGAGCGTCATAACATATTTGTTGGCCGGTTCATAAAAGAACACTTTTGGGTCGCGGGAGTCATCGGTTGTGGGCAAAACGGGATTATGTTCGTATTTTGTCCATGTATCACCATTATCGGCGCTATATGCCATTCGTTGGCCGTTTTGGAAGCTGGTGTAGAACAACAGCGGGATTGGCGCAGAGTTGCTGCCGAATCCGGCAGCATTTCGGGCGTCCACGATTGCGGTTCCCGACCATGCGTCGCCTTTATTGTCCGGCTCGTCAGAATCGGGAGTCAGAGCCACCGGTTTGTGTTGCCAGTGCAGCAGGTCAGCGCTGACAGCATGTCCCCAATGCATGTCTCCCCAGACGGTGTCATGCGGGTTATACTGGTAGAACAGATGGTAGTGTCCGTCGAGCCAGAAGAGGCCGTTGGGGTCGTTCATCCAGTTCTTTTCCGGAGAGAAGTGAAATTGCGGGCGATATATTTCTTCCTTTTTTCTGTCACGTGAAGCGGCCACAAACAGGAATGTGGCGCTAATCAGTAGTATTCCTGCGATTTTTTTACCCATTATCTATTAATTAGTATCTGCGGATTTCACGTACTCCTGCCACAAGTCGTCGATTGATTTTCCCGTCAGGTCTTCCCAGATGGAATCTGTAAACCTGTCTTCGGAGGCGGCGCGGTTCAGTTTGGTAACGATTTCGGGGTCTTTGGTATTTTCCAGCCACACGAAGAAGCGCGCAGTAATCCGGTAAGAATTTGTGTATTTGTGGTCGGGTCTCAGCGGGGTGAGCGACCATCCTGCTTCGGGGTTATGCAGGCCGTATTTATGGCGGACATAGTCGGCGATTCCTTCCGTGACCCATCCCGGTACCTGATTTCGTCCATAGCTCTGCACGATGTGCATAACCTCGTGAGTAACCACGTCGATGTCTTTGGGGTTTTTGACGAACCATTGGGGGTTATAGCGGACGATTCCGCCGAAAGTTGCGGCGATTCCATCGTATGTGGTATCGACCATAAAGACCACTACTTTGGCGGCCTCCGGGTTGAAGCGAGCTACCAGTTCGGGATATACCTTGAAAAAGGTGTCGAACATGGCGGCCTTTATGTCGGGGTCAAAGGCAGGGGCATTGCTGTAGAAGAGCAGTTTAAAACCGTCCCGTTCCAGCGAATCCCTGTCATGGAACTGCCGTGCAAAGTTAAAACTGCGGCCCCGTGGCCGCGGACGCTCCTGCGCCCATATCGCTGTCGCCATACAAAGCGACATAACAGAGAGTAAAAATAATTTCCGTTTCATAAAATAAGTCGTTATTGAAAGAACAAAAATAGGAAATTCATTGAGACGTTTTACCTGTTTAATAATTATTAACAGAATTTTCTCTCACAGGTAACGAAAAAAGCAGTTATTTTGTATGAAAATAGAGAATTGTTTTATGGAAAAAAGTTTGGCGCTTATACCGACTTATAATGAGAAGGAGAATGTGGAGCGGATGCTGCGCAGGGTCTTCTCGCTGGCTACCCCGTTTGAGGTGCTGATTATTGATGACAACTCGCCGGACGGGACAGCGGCAATAGTGAAATCATTACAGGCAGAATTTGCAGGACGGCTGCACCTTTTAGAGCGTCCCGGCAAGCAGGGTCTGGGTACGGCATATCTTGCCGGATTCAGATGGGCGCTTGACTATGGCGCTGACTATATCTTCGAGATGGATTGCGATTTTTCCCATGACCCGGCCGACCTTGAGCGGCTGCTGGCCGCTTGCCGCACCGATGCGGACATGGCCGTAGGCTCGCGCTATATTAAGGGCATTAATGTTATCAACTGGCCGTTAGGACGGGTGCTGATGTCCTATTTTGCCTCCGTATATGTCCGCCTGATTACCGGCATGAAGATAATGGATACTACTGCCGGATTTATATGCTTCCGGCGTAAGGTATTAGAAACCATAGAGTTAGACAAAATAGCCATGAAGGGCTACGGATTTCAGGTCGAGATGAAGTTTTCGGCATGGAAACACGGCTTCCGCCTCGTGGAAGTACCCATAATATTTACAGACCGGCAGGAAGGGCGCTCCAAGATGTCGGGGGGCATTTTCAGTGAAGCCTTGTGGGGCGTCGCACTGATGAAATTTCACAGCCTCTTCAGGAAATATAGCCGCCCCGCGTCATGAAAACGCTGATAAAAAATGCCACAATAATTAATGAAGGGGAGCGTTTTTGCGGCAGTCTGCTGATTGAGGACGAGCACATTGCAGAGATATGGCGCCAAAAGCTCCCTCATATAAACAAGGTTCAGTCGGTGATTGATGCTGATGGCAAGTTGCTGTTGCCCGGCGTGATTGACGACCAGGTGCATTTTCGGGACCCCGGATTAACGCATAAGGGCGATATTGCGTCCGAATCGAAAGCGGCACTGGCGGGAGGCGTTACCTCATGGATGGATATGCCCAACACCGTGCCGCAGACCATTACGCAAGAGGCTTTGCAGAAAAAGTTCGACCGCGCCGCCGAGGTGTCAGCCACCAACTATTCGTTCTATATGGGCGCCACTAACGAAAACATCGGTGA
>JAISSS010000148.1 GCA_031272965.1 Bacteroidales bacterium
GGAAATTCGGTATCTTCATAAAGGTCGAGATATTTGCTTTCGGGCAGCCAGTTGCGGTGGGGCGCCTTGTGATGGACGAAGAGCGAGAATGGTTTGTCGGGGTCGCGGTTTTCGAGGAATTCTATGGCATGGGAAGTAATCAGGGAGGTGGCATAGCCTTCTTCACGGATATACTCGCCGCCGGAGATTTTCGATTTGAAGGAGGGGTTGTAATAATCGCCCTGCCCGTCGAGAACGTGGTAATAATCGAAGCCCTTGGGGGTGCACTGCATGTGCCATTTACCGACGACGGCCGTCTGGTAGCCTTGCGCCCGGAGCAGTTCGGAGATGAATACCTTAGTGGTGTCGATGCCTTTGCCGAGTTGTCGCTGGCCGTTCTGATGGCTGTAAAGGCCTGTCATGAGGCATGCGCGGCTTGGCGTGGAGAGCGAATTCTCCACAAAGGCGTGGGTGAAGAGCACACCTTCCCGCGCCAGACGGTCGATGTTGGGCGTCGGCGCAAGCTTCGACAGCGCATGACCGTAGGCGCTGATGGTCTGGAACGAATGGTCATCGGTCATGATATGAACGATGTTGAGAGGCTTCCCTGCCTCTTGCTGTGTGCAGCCTGTTATCAGCGGCAGCCCCGTCAGGACGGGATAGATGAATGAACCTGGTCTCATATACAGTATTTTTTCGGTTAATTGAAGTCGTAAGAAAGAACGCATCCAGTGTTAAATTGACATTACAAAGATAGCAAGATTACCGTTATCGCGCAATACTCTGTTCGTAGTATCTTAAAAAAAAGCGTTACCTTTGTGGAATATTTTCATTTATACGAAATAACGACCGGAATTAACCGCAAAATCAGTTATGGCAAAAATCAATACGGGATGCCTGCGCAACGGCATCAGGCTCGTGCAGCAAACGACAGATTCGCCGGTTGCTCATTTCGGGCTAATGCTGAACGCCGGTTCGCGCGATGAGCTGCCCGACGAGCAGGGAATCGCGCACTTCATTGAACACGTGATTTTTAAGGGAACTACAACGCGCAAAGCCTTCCATATCATCAGCCGTATGGAGGATGTTGGCGGCGAGCTCAACGCCTACACCTCCAAAGAAGAGACGGCGATATATTCATCGTTCCTGACCCCGCATACCGCCCGTGCAATGGAACTTATCAGCGATATTGTGGCCAACAGCATCTTTCCCGCACGGGAGCTGGAACGCGAGAAAGAGGTCATCATTGAAGAGATAAAGTCGTGTATGGACAACCCGCAAGATATGATTTTTGACGACTTTGATGAACTTTTGTTCAGCGGTCATCCAATTGCCCGTAACATCCTCGGCACCCCAAAATTGGTGCGGTCTTTCTCCCGCGAAAAGGCGCTTCGCTTCATCGCCGAGAACTATTGCACCACCGAGATGGTACTGAGTTTGGCGGGTAACGTGCCATTCGAGCGGTTTCAGGCGCTTGCCGAGCGCTATTTTGGACACATGCCCGAAAAACGGCGCCCCGAAGAACGCCTGAAATTCAGCAGCTATACGCCACAAACCCGCCGCATATCCAAATCAACGCGACAACTGCACTGCATATTGGGCAACATCGCCTGCGATGCACAAAGCCCGAACCGGACGACAATGGCGCTGCTCAACAACCTGCTCGGCGGCCCCGCAATGAGCTCGCGCCTGAACATGAGCCTGCGCGAACACCACGGCTTAGTCTATAACGTGGAATCAACATACATCGCCTTCTCCGACACCGGCGAATTTAGCATCTCTTTTGGCGCCGCACACAACGAGTTAGAGAACGCGCTACACCTGATTTATAAAGAACTTAACAGACTGAAAACCACAAAGTTAGGAATACTGCAACTCAGCAAGGCAAAAAAACAGTTCCTGGGACAGCTCGCTTTAGCCAACGAAGATAAAGACGAGGTGATGCTCTCCATGGGCCGTAACTTCCTGCTGTTCAACCGCATCGATGACAGCGAGAAAATACTGCACGACATTGAACAGATTACGGCAGAAAAACTGTGTGAAATAGCCAATGAAATTTTTGATGAACAAATGTTTAGTATGCTGATTTATGAATGAAACAGAACAATACATCCTCACCATTACAGAACCAGAAGACCCGCTACTTACAGAACTCGTCCGCGAAACACACCTTAAAACGCTGAATCCAAGAATGTTAGCAGGCCATTTGCAGGGCAAAATCCTCGAAACGCTGAGCCGTATGATACGCCCGCAACGAATCCTCGAAATAGGAACGTTCACAGGCTATTCAACAATCTGCCTCGCCAAAGGGCTGCAACCGGACGGCCGCCTGCATACAATCGAAAAAGAGGACGAACTGCAACCGATTTCATCAAAATATTTCACCAACGCCGGACTTAACGACATAATAATCTGCTACACCGGAAATGCGCTCGACATTATCCCCACAATCAGCGACACTTTTGACCTCATCTATATTGACGGCGACAAACGCGAATACTGCCAGTATTATGAACTGTGTATCAATAAATTGCGCCCTGGCGGGGTCATGCTTGCCGACAATATTCTGTGGAACGGCAAAGTAGTACAACTGTCTGACCGCGACCGCCGTACTGCGGGTATGTTGCAGTTTAACAGTATGGTGAGCGCGGACCCGCGCGTCAGCCAGGTCATCCTGCCTCTGCGCGACGGATTGATGCTCATTTTGAAGAAACAGGTGCCAAAAATCTTTGCCGGACAATAATTATCCTGCATAATGTAAAAATAATATAAAAGTCGCGTTACAAAAGAGAAAAGTTAAAAGGTATTAAATAACATCTTTTAAAGGTCGCTATGTGTGTATTTTTTGTTTCTTTGCAAGCTGAATCAAAAGTTGTTGGAAATGCCAAATTGGAAAAAACTGTTTGTAGAATCGAACATTCCGGAGTCGCTGGCTCCGCTGAAGGAACTGAGCAGGAACTTGTGGTGGGTTTGGAACACAGACGCGCGCGACCTCTTCCGCAGCATCGACGCCAAAGGATGGGAAGAGAGTGCACACAACCCCGTAGTGATGCTGGATAATGTGAGCTATCAGCGCTACCTTGAATTGGAAAAAGACAAAGTATTTTTGGCCAATATGAACGTGGTTGCAGAAGAACTGCACCGCTATTTAGCCCGCCGATGCGACCTCGACGGCCCAAAAGTCGCCTATTTTTGCATGGAATATGGCCTCCATGACTGCCTGAAAATCTTCTCCGGCGGATTAGGTATTCTGGCAGGCGACTACCTTAAGGAAGCCAGCGATTCTCGACTCAACATGGTCGCAGTGGGATTACTTTACCGCTATGGATATTTCAAACAGGTGATTTCAATGCAGGGAGACCAGATGGCCAATTACGACGCCGAAGAGTTCTCCAAAATCCCCGTACAGCCCGCTTTCGACAGCGACGGCAACTGGGTACATGTGGAAGTGGATTATCCGGGCCGAACCATCCGCGCCCGCGTTTGGGAGGCCAAAGTCGGAACCGTAAGCCTCTATTTACTCGACGCCGACTTCGAAGACAACCGTGACGAAGACCGCTTCGTTACGCACCACCTCTACGGCGGCGACAACGAAAATCGTCTCAAGCAGGAGATGCTGCTCGGACTGGGGGGAATACGCGCCCTGCGTAAACTCGGCCACTATGCCGACGTCTATCACTGCAACGAGGGCCACGCCGCAATGCTCGGCCTGGAACGCATCGCCGAGCTGCTGCGCGACAAGGGCCTCTCTTTCGGCGAAGCCAAAGAAGTGGTGCGGGCTTCCACGCTGTTCACGACCCACACCCCCGTCCCGGCCGGACACGATTCGTTCCACCAGGACCTCTTCCGCGCTTACATGAACAACTTCGCCGAACGCCTGAACCTCGACTGGGAACAGTTCGTCATGCTCGGCAAAAGCGCACCCGCCGAAGACCGCTTCAACATGAGCTACTTGGCCGCAAACCTCTCACACGGCGTCAATGGCGTCAGCATGCTGCACGGCGACGTGTCTAAAATAATCCTCAAGAACCTCTACGAAGGGTACCTGCCCGAAGAACTCGAAATAGGATATGTTACCAACGGCGTTCACTACTCATCGTGGGCAGCCCCGGAATGGAAAGAAGTTCATCTCAAATATTTCGGTAAGGACTTTGTGGATAACCAGCTGGATTTCGACCGCTGGGACAACATCTTCCGCGCCCCTGACGAGGTGATTTGGAACGTCAAGAAAGAGCTGAAGGTCAAGATGATAAGCTATATAAAGAGCCGCTTTGCCACCACATGGATTAAGCGGCACGAGAACCCCAAGCTCATCTCCAACGTGCTCAACGAGCTGAATCCGGATGCGCTGACCATCGGCTTCGCCCGCCGCTTTGCCACCTACAAGCGGGCGCATCTGCTGTTCCGCAACCTCAACCGCCTCGCCCAGATAGTTAATAACCCCGACCGCCCCGTGCAGTTCATCTTTGCGGGGAAAGCCCATCCCGCCGACAAGGCCGGCCAGGACCTCATCCGCAGCATCGTGGAAATCTCAAATCGCCCGGAATTTGTCGGCAAAATCCTGTTCGTACAGAACTACGACATCAACCTCGCCAAGAAATTAGTGCAGGGCGTTGACGTATGGCTCAACACGCCTACCCGACCGCTGGAAGCCTCCGGCACCAGCGGCGAAAAAGCCGCCATGAACGGCACAATACACTTCTCCGTACTCGACGGATGGTGGGTGGAAGGCTACAAGGAAAACGCCGGATGGGCGCTGCCCCAGGAACGCTCCTACGAGGTGCAGGATTATCAGGACGAACTCGACGCCGACACTATCTATAATATCCTCGAAGAAGAAATTATCCCCAAATACTACCAGCGCAACAATAAAGGCGTCTCGGAAGACTGGGTGGGCTATGTGAAAAACACCATCGCCTTGGTGGCGTCAAACTTCACCACCGCCCGCATGCTGCGCGACTACCGCGTGAAATATTATGAGCCGCAAGCCGCTCAGGTGGCCCGCCTGAGCGCCGACAACTTCACCCTCGCCCGCCAGATTTGCCGGTGGAAAGAACAGGTGCTGGCCGCATGGGACAAAATAGAAGTGCTCGACATCCAGATTGCCGACGGCATCACCAACGTTTTGCGCATCGGGGAGGAATATCCCGCGTTAGTACGCCTCGGCCTCGATGGCCTCAGCCCCGACAGCGTAGGCTTGGAAATGGTGGTTACGGAATCCGGCCCCAACGATACGCAAAAACTCGTTAACCGCTTCGAATTCGCCATAGGCGCAGTTGACGGCTCGGTATGCACATACACGCTTAACCTCAAACTGATGGACCCCGGTGCTTTCGCCTACGGCCTGCGCCTGTTCCCCAAAAATCCGGAACTGCCTCACCGCCAGGACTTCAAATGTGTCAAGTGGCTCTGAAACAGAGAGCATAGAGTGGCAATATCGAACCTTTACAACCGATAATTTGTACTTGTGTTCAAAAAAGCCACGTAAAACTAACCCGCGCAAAGAACGGTACCCCCGGCGTAAAGTGTATCTCCGACACCGGCACGGCCTCGCCATATAACCGGCTCTCAGTGTCGAACTGCGTCTCTTTCCACCGCGTATTCAGCACGTTCTGGATTGACAGGCCTGCTTCCCACTTGCGGGCAAGATAGTTCACGGCGGCATCCATCACGAAATAACCCTCCGCAACCACAGAGTTGTCCTCATTGGCGGGACGCTCGCCCATATAGCGATACCGCAGGCTGCCATTCAACCCTGTAGCGCGGCGGTAAGTCAGCCCCCCAACCGACGTGAACCGCGGCGCCAGCGGAATATAGCTCTCGTCTGCCGGAACACCCAACGCGCGAGGGCTTGCTAACGACAAGTCTGCATCGGCGAAAAGGTTCGGCGCAATCTCCAAACGTGCGGAAACGTCAAGCCCCATGCGTTGCGTCTCGCCACCGGCCTCCACAACGCCCTCGTCGCCCACATAAACAAATTCCTGCGCCAACCATAGATACCACAGCGCCGACTGTACCAGCAGCCGTTTCCCGATTTTGAAAATCCCGCCGAGGTCGCTGCCATAAGCCGGAGGCAACACATCCTTACCGTTGCGCGTTACCGCCACACGGGTATCATTGCTGTGAAACCCGCGTCCTGTATAAAGGTAGAACTGAACATCGGGAGTCAGCGCATAATTGAAGTTGAGCTTCGGACTGACAATTGCCGACGTCGCCGATTCATTGGTATTCAGCAACTTGTCGGAATAGCGGTTGTTAAACAGGTCTATGCGCAGGCCTGCGGTGATGTCGAATTTCGGGGAGAGCGACAGCTTTTCGGACGCCCATATTCCGGCGTTCAGTTCATTGACGTCGCCCAGCATAATGTCGGCAGTAGTTGTGATGCGGTGGGCGGTGCGCGACAGTTCGAGGTTGTTCACAGCATCGAAACGCACCTGCAGTCCTGCCCGCGTTTCGAGGGTTGTGCTGCCCCACTGTCCCTGCCGGTATCTACCCCACTGTCTCTGCCGGTAATAACTGCCGTCGTAGCCCAGCAGGTTACGGCTCTCGCGCTGGCGTATCTGGTCGCCATTGACGGGGTCTTCCTTAAAGAAGGTGAAATTGGAATACAGCTCAAAATCATAGTGGCTGTAATACAGCTGATTGCGCCATGTAGCGCCGTCCGAGGCATGAGTCAGAAGGGCTATATTAGCGTTATAGCGCGAAGTATTGCCGCCCTCGTCAGCGTCAATGGCGCCAAAGAATCCGATTTGGCCGCTTTCAACAGCGCGGTCGGGAATCTGGCCGGAAGCGTTCCACTTGCTGGAGAATCCCGACGCCGTGGCAGTGAGCGAGGTTGATGCGCTCACCTCGCCGTGATATTTCAACATGCCGTTGAAGCGCGAAAAATCCTGCGGATGCTCAAAATAGCCGTCCGTAAATGAAGCCTCTCCTGCAATCCACAGGCTTTGATTGCGCCGTTCAGCCGTCTGCTTCAGCAGATTAACCCCCGCAATGGCGCGGTAGGTGTCGAACTGACCGGCTTCGGCTTTCACAAAGTTGCGCTCCAGAAAAGTCTTCGTGCGGAAAGCCACATATCCGGCAGTGGTAAAGTTGCCCCTGTCGGCAAAATACGGCCCCTTGTTGAAATTGACCTCCTCAATAAGTTCGGGGATGAGGAAATGCAGGTCGGCATATCCCTGCCCGTGGGCATGACTGACCATATTCACGGCCATCCCGTCCACCGTGATATTGATGTCGGTGCCGTGGTCGATGTCGAAGCCGCGCAGGAAAATCTGCTCGGCCTTACCGCCGCCCGCATGCTGGCCAATAAACAGTCCGGGCACCATGCGCAGCACCTCCTGCGAATTGTTGATGGGACGCAAATGAATGTCCAAATCGCCGATGGTCTTAAACACGCCACGCTGCAGGCCCGACTGTACGGTAACTTCCGACAGCTCTACCGCTTTACGCTGCAACTCCACCGTCGGCAACGCAGACAGGTCAAGCGTCGATAATTCTACGACCTTGCTTTCATAGCCGAGATTACCCACCGTAAGCGTTGCCACACGTCCGCGGATGGCCACAAAGCCGTTTTCATCGGCAACCTGCCGAAACGTATGGTCAGCGCTCTCCACCGCCGCAAACGGAATGGGCATTTTGTTCTCTGCATCAACGATATACACCCCTTGTTGCTGCCCGTAAACCGGCCCTGCCAGCAGCAGGCATAATCCAAATAAAAGTCGTTTCATATAATTGTTTATGGTGTTACTTTTTCCTATAATCGTGTTACTAAAATACAAAAGTAATACGATTTATCCAATTAGTAACGCCATTTAGAATTATTAACAAAAAATATTGGTAAAACGGAAGAAGCACACTGATAAAACCGTTGTAAAGAGGCTGTACACTTCATTATTCGGCGATGCCGGATTACTAAACTCTGTGCCGCATCGATAACGGAACCATACGACCTACTAATAGACATTTGGGGAACATGAGTTGAGGAATCAGAGGAATCACAGTTCACAGATGATAATCAGGAGCTGCCGCTTTATGGGGTGGTCGCGTTCTGTGCGGAAGGCTTTGTTTATCCGGCTGTGTAACCGTTTTCGGAGCGGCATTGTCGGCAAATAGCCAGAGGAATTTGCGGTTCCTCTGGCTTTACCATGAGAAATCCGGCGTTATTTTGGCATCGGGAAGTCTTTGATAGCTTCCAGGTTGGCCTTTATATAGTCGTCGGGGTATTCGTAGTCACTCAGCTGGCCATCCATATATTTTTCGTAGCCGAGCAGGTCCATGAGACCGTGGCCGGAGAAGTTGAAGAGGATAACTTTTTCTTTGCCCTCTTCTTTGGCCTTTTTAGCCTCGCGGATTGTTGCGGCGATGGCGTGTGTCGTTTCCGGTGCGGGGACGATGCCTTCGGTGCGGGCGAACAGCAGTCCTGCCTCAAAACATTCGCTTTGGTGGATGGCTACGGCTTCCATGAGTTTGTCGCGCAGGGCGGCGCTCACTAAGGGGGCCATGCCGTGATAGCGCAGTCCGCCGGCATGAATCGGGGCAGCCACGAACTTGTGACCGAGGCTGTACATGGGCAGCATCGGGGTCATCTGAGCCACATCGCCGTGGTCATACACGAATGGCGCTTTAGTGAGGGTGGGGCAAGAGAACGGTTCTACGCCGATGATTTGGATGTCGGCGCCATTAATCTTGTCGGCCATGAAGGGGAATGTCAGGCCGGCGAAGTTGCTGCCGCCCCCGCAGCAGGCGATGATGACGTCGGGTTTCTTGATTCCGGCAATTGCCAACTGCTTTTTTGCTTCGAGGCCGATGATGGTCTGGTGAAGCATCACATGGTTGAGTACCGAGCCGAGCGAATAGCGGGTTTCGCCGTTGGGGTCGGATACGGCCTCTTCGATGGCTTCGGAGATTGCGATTCCTAAGGAGCCGGGGGTGTCCGGGGTTTTGGCGAGGATTTCTCGGCCGATGTTGGTTTCCGGACTGGGGCTGGCGATGCAGCGGCTGCCGTAGGTGCGCATAATCAGCTTGCGGAACGGCTTCTGGTCGAAGCTCACGCGCACCATATATACCTTACATTCGAGGCCTATTTGCGAGCAGGCGTATGCCAGAGCGGTTCCCCACTGACCGGCGCCGGTCTCGGTGGTCAGTTTCTTGATGCCGAATTGCTTGTTGTACCACGCCTGCGGCACGGCTGTGTTCGGCTTATGGCTGCCTGCGGGCGATACCCCCTCGTTCTTGTAATAGATTTTGGCGGGGGTGCCAAGCGCCTCCTCAAGTTCGTAGGCGCGTATCAGCGGGCTGGGACGCCATTGCAGCAGGATTTGACGCACTTCGTCAGGAATGTCTATCCAGCGCTGCTGGCTCACTTCCTGCTCTATCAGGTTCATGGGGAACACGGGCGCCAGCTGTTCAGGCGACAATGGTTTCCCTCCGGGGCCCAACGGCGGATTCATCGGCGTTGGCAGGTCGGGCGCCAGGTTATACCATTGCTTGGGCATCTCCGACTCACTAAGAAAAATTTTCTTTTGTCTGGTCATAACTACTTAATTATTAAGGTTCTGAAAAAAAAGAGGCCACGATGCGTAAACACCATGGCCTCTTTACTTAGGGCAAATACCGGCTTACGCGCTTCCGTCAAGGCCGCGCCAACGCCAATATCCAACCGCTAAGTTCGTATTAAACATACTATATCATGTAAATTAAATTCGATGCAAAGATACACATTATTTTCTTTCCCTCACATTTCATGCTTTTTTTTGTGTTAAAAAAACATAATTGCAAAATATCATCACACTTTCAGGAACACTCTCTTCCGGTACAGGAAATACAGGAATAGCCAACATATCGCAATATAGCCGGTTGACATGACAAGCTCTCCCCATAAATCGGGCAGCTTTCCCGCAATACCCTTGAAAAAGAAATTCGTCGGGTTGTGAAAATTGATAATCAACTGGGCCATATAAATGGTGATGGAGTTCATGCCGACCACCCGAAAGAACAGCGTCCACCGGCGGTACCCTTTCACGTCAATGATGTAGTAGAACAGCGCAAAGAGCAGCAGTGAGTAGCCTCCAACGACCAACACAAAGGTGCTGGTCCACAGCTTCTTGTTTATGGGAAACCAGATACTCCAGACAGCGCCGACAATAATCCATGCTACAGCCATCAGCGCCATGCAGAGCGACTTCTTTGTGCCTGCAATGCGGCTTTCGCGGACCCATTTGCCGGTGAACATGCCCAGCAGGGCCGTAACGATAGCAGGTAACGTACTGAACAGCCCTTCAGGGTCGAAAGTTCCCTGATACAGCTTACCCGGCAATAACACACGGTCG
>JAISSS010000006.1 GCA_031272965.1 Bacteroidales bacterium
GATGCCGGATTCTTTCATGGCTTCGAGGTCTTTGGTGATGCCTTCTTTACGGAAATTACTTCCAAGCCAGTGCCACCATACATGGGGGCGATAGTCGTCGCTCGGCGCGGCAAATTTCTCGGATAGCGACTGTAGAGTTTCCGGTGAAACACCCTGTGCCATAAGGCAGCTGCTGCAAAATGGCAGTAACATACTCAATGATATGCAATAAAAAAATGTATATTTCATTACGGTTTTGAATCGAATCGGCGGCAAAGGTACAAAATAATGGGAAACGGGGACGTCTGTGCCCCGTTATTTTATGGTTAATTTGCTGTTTGACGGCACCGTTGCTATGGCAGTTCCCTTGTTTATTTCTGTTTCGGATGCCTGAAAAAATATATTGAGGAACTTTCACTTTCAGGCTGTCCGCTTCCTGCCACAGATAAAGTTAAGTCGCAATAGCAATACTTTTTGCCGAAAGCAGAAAAAATCTTTAATTTTAAATTCATTTCCGATTAATAAAGAGTCGCTACTTTTGTGGTTTTGTTATAAAAACAGACATGGCAGAGAGAGAATTTGTTATAGTATTGACCGAACACAGGAAGCTTGGGTATATTTTCCAGTCGTATATGATGGATAAGGGCAAGTCCTATTATGTACTCAGCAAGCAGGTACGGCAACGCGATATTGCGATTCACGGATTGAACGCGGAACACGCTGATATGGTGCGTGTTACGGAGCAATTATGTGATGAAGTGCTCGTCCCGAAATTTTCAGGCAATAAAAATGTACAAATGTTCTATAAGACATGCAGTCGGGATATGCTGAACAATCATGTATTTCCGTACATTAGCCGACAGATGCTTAAAATTGTCAATGCCCTCATGTCCGGTCATACGCGGCTGTTCCTGAAAACATACAAGACCACAAACCTTCACGCCTCTGACGAAATCATTGTGCCGCCCAGACATGCCAGATGTCAGTTTATCTTTAATCGCAATGAAACAGGAACTTATTATAACCTGGAACTGTTCGACGCCAATGGCTACCGCATCACCATCTATCACAAGGATATAATTCTGCTGACCGACGAGCCCTGTACTATCGTGATGAATAACCGTATGTATGCCTTTGAGCATCTTGATTCAAAAAAACTGCAGCCATTTTTCGAGAAACAGTTCATTTTTATCACTACCCCTGTCGAGGAGAAGTATTACAAAACCTTTGTATCGCAGGCTATACGCGATTATGCGGTCAAATATTCTGGATTCACAGTAACAGAAAACTGTCCGCCGCATCACACCATACTGTCGCTTGACAGGATGCTTGATATGCGGCCTGTTATTTGCCCATGTTTCGATTATGGGGGTAAGAAATTTGAACTTATGATGAAAACAACTGTATCAGTGGTTTTCAAAAATGAGAACGGGAAGTTCCATTTTGAGCGCTTCGCCCGCGATTATGACTGGGAACAGGAACAACTGCAATGGCTGACCGCTAACGGTCTGGAAAATCCCGACGGAAATGGCGGTTTCATGCCCGCAGGAAGCCACCTTGCCGACGAGAGTACCCAGTTCCTCGCTATCATCCAATGGCTGAACGAGCATACCGATACCCTGCGCGAAAGAGGTTATGAGGTTAAAACGGACGCGCTTGGGAAAGCCTATTGCATGCAAAAACCGGAACTCGAAGTTACCGTAACCGAACAGGAAGACTGGTTCGATATTCATGCCACAATCATCATCGGTAGCTTCCGGATACCTTTTGTGAAAATCAGGCGCATGATAGTTCATAACATACGGGAATTTGAACTGCCCTCCGGCGAGATGGCGGTCATTCCGGAGGAGTGGTTCACCCAATATCGAGACCTGTTCCCGTTTGCGCAAAGTGAAGGAGAATCGCTGCATGTCAGAAAGATATATTCGACGTTGATGCTCGACAACAAACTGCAGGGCATCAATCGTGAGCGCCTTGAACAACTGCGCGACCAATGGGAACAGCCTGCCGAAGTTGAACTGCCCTCTCGTTTGAACGCAACCCTGCGCCCGTACCAGCAGTTCGGGTTCAACTGGCTGTACCATCTCTACCGTAACCGCTTCGGCGGATGCCTCGCTGACGATATGGGACTGGGAAAAACCCTGCAAACGCTGACTTTCCTGCTGAAGATGAAGGAAGAACAGGCATCCGTTGTTGACGGCGTCCGCCGGCCCTCCCTCATAGTGATGCCGGCCTCGCTAATTCATAATTGGCGAAACGAAATCCAAAAGTTCACGCCATCACTGCAAACATACATCCACACAGGAAATGCCCGCAAACGAAACGGCGACCTTAATTCAGTACTGTGTCATTGCGATGTTGTGCTGACCACCTACGGTACCGTCCGTAACGACACTGCAATGTTACAGGAATACACGTTCTTTTATCTTATCCTTGACGAGAGCCAGCTGATTAAAAATCCCGCATCCAAAAGCTATTCTGCGGCGAATCAACTCAAGGCTCGCTTTCGCCTGACCATCACCGGCACCCCGATAGAGAACTCCCTGCTCGACTTGTGGGCACAGATTAACTTCCTTAACCGCAGCATGTTAGGAGACATATCGGTCTTTAACCGCGAATTTGTACAGCCCATTGAGAAACACAACGACGATGTCAAACAGCACAAACTGCAACTGCTTATACGTCCGTTTGTGCTGCGGCGTACCAAATCGGAAGTAGCCGACGACCTGCCTGACCTCACCGAACAGACGCTCTATTGCGAAATGAGCGAGGCCCAGCACCGTATCTATGAGCGGGAAAAATCAGCAATCCGCAACCTGCTGCTTGGCTTTGCCGAGACCGAGACAGCACAGCAGTCGGCCATTTTTATCCTGAAAAGCCTGATGCGGCTGCGCCAGATTGCCAATCATCCGGCTATGCTCAGCAACAACCACGCCGAAGTGGAATCGGGAAAACTTGCCGAAATCATGCAAGGCCTCGAAAATATTGTGGCAGAAAATCATAAAGTATTAGTGTTCTCCTCTTTCGTAACGCATCTGAACATCATCCGTACCGAAATCGAAAAACGCGAATGGCAGTACAGTATGCTCGTCGGCACAACTGCAAACAGAGAAGCTGAAATCAACCGTTTTCAAAATACCCCCGACAACCGCATATTTCTGCTGTCAATGAAGGTAGGGGGAGTAGGTCTCAACCTCACCGCTGCCGATTACGTATTCGTTACCGACCCATGGTGGAATCCCGCTGTGGAAATGCAGGCCATTAATCGCGCACACCGCATCGGTCAGGATAAAAAAGTATTCGTCTATCGATTTATCACCGAAGATACCATAGAGGAAAAAATCATGCGCCTGCAAGAACGTAAATCACTGCTGGCACAGAAGTTTATCCAGAGTAACAACCCGCTGAAAATATTCTCGCAGGAAGAAATATTGCAGCTGTTTGAATAACCGTCTAAGGCGCCCGCATTATAGCTGTTCTCTTAGTCATTTGCGGCGCCAGGGGTTCCATATTCGGTGTTGGCGCCTGATGTAAACGGCTGGGTGGCATAGCTCCAGTTGGCGCCG
>JAISSS010000082.1 GCA_031272965.1 Bacteroidales bacterium
GCTGTTCGCGGCGGGCGTCATAATGCTCGCCGGTATAGATGCTGTTGAAAATCACCGGGCTGAGTGCGGTTGTCCAGTCGCGGTCGCTCTTGACGATTTCCGTGGTGCCGTCGTCGTAAGTGATGCGCAGGTCGAGGCAGAACTGCGGGCGGTCGCGCCACGGGGCACGGTGGAAGAACCATACGGCGGTCGATGACAGGTTATACCAGCCGTTGCCGAGCAGTACGCCGATAGCGTTCTTGCCATTTTGCAGAGCCGCGGTAACGTCGTATGTAACATAGAGGGTGCGGCGGTCGAAGTGGGTGTACATCGGGTCGAGGCGATGGTCGCCAATGCTGGCGCCATTGATATACAGCTCATACAGCCCTGCCACAGCGATATATGCGCGGGCAGAGCGGATGCGTTTGGACGTCTGAAATTCCTTGCGGAAGTACGGTGCGGGTTTCACGTTTATACCGTTGCCGGAGGTTGTCTCGCCGTCGCCAATCCAATAGCCATGCCAGTTGTTTTGGAAAGCCATCATGCCGGTCTCAAACGCCGACACTTCGGAGGGGCGCAATTCGCCGGTCATGTCGCGGATTTCTACGCGCCAGAAATAGCGGGTAAACGGTTCCAGACGGGCACCGCGATAGACCGACAGCATGTCGCTGCCCTGCGTTTCTTTTGAATCCCATACAGCGCCGTTGCCTCTCACCACGTCGGCGGAATCGGTTCCGACAATGAGGCGGTACGATTTCTGAACGGCTCCGTGCCGGTCGTCCTGAAGTTGCCAGGTCAGACGGGGCGCCCATGTATCGATACCTAACGGCTTAACTAAATATTCACATTGTAGATTAACGGGCTGAACCAGAGCCTGCATTGAGGCACTCATTAATAGGCCCGTTACTGCCATAAAAATTACTTTGTACATACCATATAAATTTGTCGGCAAAAATAATGATTTTTTCGATAGTCTCGGTAAGCGGACGCAAAAAACGGCATGTCGTTAGCGATTAATATGGACATATGTGCAAAATAGTCCATTAAGTCGTTTTTTTATAACAAAGGTAAGAGAAAATGTATTATCTTTGCGGCGAAATACTAAAAATACTTTTGTAATGATAAACAGATTCTTTTTTGCAGCGTTGGCAGTAGCCGCGCTGGTTATGATGCCGTCTGCGGACGCATCGGCAAAAGACAGGAAAGCCGTTGCCGTGGATTCGTTGCGCGTATCACTGCAACAGCGGCTGACCGTTGGCGAGTACTTCCCCAATATCCTGCATCTGTCCGTGCCGAAAGATATCGAATCGGTGGTGGATACCCGCATCACTACACAGCGGGTAGAGCGGTGGGCGCCCGCACAGACAGCCATCATCATCTGCGATATGTGGGACAAGCACTGGTGCCCTGACGCCACAGCGCGTGTGGCCGAAATCGCCCCCGCGATGAACACCGTCCTCAAAGTCGCCCGCGACAGAGGCGTAACCATCGTTCACGCCCCCAGTGACTGCATCGATTATTATAAAGATTATCCGGCCCGCAAGGAGGTTCTCAAATGTACGGCAAAAGAAATCGACGCCTTCAAACCACTCGCTGACGGCGCCAAATTGCCTGCCGAGCAGAACGCCGAATGGCCGGTTGACCAAAGCGACGAAGGCTGTGAAAACAGCGGCGCCAAGCCATATCGTGCCTGGACAAAACAAATTGACGCCCTCGAAATTGCCGATAACGACCTCATCAGCGACAACGGGGCAGAAATAGGCGCCTGCTTCAAGAAACGCGGCATCAAGAACGTTATCCTGGTCGGCGTCCACACTAACATGTGTGTCATTGGCCGTTCTTTCGGACTGCGAGCCATGAAACGTATGGGCATGAACGTGGTACTCATGCGCGACATGACCGACCTGATGTATAACCACGAACGCAAGCCTTTTGTGAATCACTTCTCCGGCCTCGACCTTATTGAGGAATATATCGAGACCTACGTGTGCCCCACGCTCGTTTCAACAGATTTCACCGGCAAAAAGCAGTTCCGTTTTGCCGGAGATACGCGCCCGCGTGTGGCAATGCTGACCGCCGAAAGCGAATATCGCGCTAACCAGCGGCTGCCGGAATTCGCCCACGACCTCACCCTCAAAGACATTCACTGCGATTTCGCGCTCGGACTGCCAATTATGGAAGGCCCAGGACGGCATAATCTCGAAAACCTGCAAATCCTTGACGACGCGAACCTCGCCGTAATATTCATGCGCCGACGCGCCCTCGAACCCGAAAAAATGCTGCAAATCACCAAATATGTGGCCAGCGGACGCCCGCTGTTGGGAATCAGAACCGCCTCGCACGCCTTCGACGCCAAAGGAAACGTCTCCCGCTCCGGCGGCGGAATAGTGGCCGCCACCGAAAAAACGTCCGACCTGCTCGCCCAATGGCCGGAATTTGACCGCGACATACTCGGCGGAAACTATCATGGCCATTACGGCCACCTCAAAACCGGCACCGACGTGAAAATAGCCCCAGGAATGGAAAATCATCCGCTGCTCAAAGGCGTAGAAAAAACCTTTAACAGCCCTAACTGGCTATACCAGAACACCCCGCTGCGCGCCAAGAACCCATTAGTGCTGTTGCTGGGCAGCAACCCGGGAGTGCCCGACGAACCGGTGATGTGGATTAACGGTAACGTCATATACACCTCCCTCGGACATTGGGACGACTGGAAAATCCCCAGCTTCCGCAACCTCATGTTCAACTCGGTGGAATATCTGATAAAACTTAACGAGTAGAATCCTCAAATTATTGAGGCTGCCCGCTCCAAACCCACAAATCGTGGATGCGGATGCAGCGGTTTATCCCGTCGTTAACAGGGTTTTCGCGCCCTGTCAGCGCCGGGATAAATTTTAACTGCACGTTCTCGGCATTGATGTCGGCTTCAAACACCTCGCCCCCGTCCGTATCTGTCGGTAAATAGTCGCCAACTTTGACGAAAGCGGCGTCTCCGTCCGCCTTCTTCCATAACGAGACGCCCGCCACATCGTCTGTCTTGCCCCCAAGCGAGACGGAAAACCGGATACGCGATACCGACGGCAACGCCGACAGCTGCATAAACCCGTCGCTGTCATGCTGCCCGCACTCGTAAAAAATCAATTGCTGCAACGCCACATAACCCGTGCTGACGTCGCTCGCCGCTTCCGAACTGCCCGCCACGTTCCCGCATACAGGGTTGACCGCAAAGTCTTTCAACATATAATTCACCGTAAAGCCCTCGTACTGAACTGTCTTCGGCTTGTCGGGAACGTACATCACTAAAGAGGTCGTCATCTGGTCGGCTTCGCAGTCTATCTTTACTAAGTTGACAAATCCCTCACGCTTCCAAGACTGAAAGTTCTCGTGGAAAGCCAGCGAGCCGTCGTCCGGATAGGCGCCCGTATCATACTGCTCAGGCGCTGTAATGCCTTCTTCAACGCCTTTGAAACGGTAGTTACTATCCTTCTCACACGAGGCAAAAACAAACAACAACGTCAGACCTGTAGTAACAGCAGGTCTGACAGTTGTTGGAAAAAACCAATCTCGTAGCTCTGACAGGCTCTTACAACCCGTCAGGGCTTGTATCACGGTTTTCCGTCGCTCCATATTTTTATTCCATAGATTTTAGGCGTTCCTGTAAATCCGGGTCTTACCATGAATTTCAGAGAAACATTCTTCTCATTGATGAAATAGCGGAAATAGCGGCCAATACCGGCATATTTGGTCATTACAACCTCGTCAAGCAAAGTATAGTCGCCGCCGTTAACCGACTTGTAAATCAGGTATTCTCCCGACATTCCTGTGGCCGCAATCCAGAACTCCACAAGCGACGCCGACGGTACTGCCGACACGGTAAGCGACGACAGTATTTCGCGGCCTTCGGTGGCGTTGGGCGGCAGAGCTACGTAGCCGGTTGTGAGGCCATAAACTAAAGTGGTGTCGCCGTGGTGATTATATCCCTGCGGGTAGTTGGCGCCCTGATGTACGGTAAATGTAACGGGAACACCTGTGTAGTAGGTCTTTGTTACCGTATAATCGGCCACATCGCGCACCGTAACCGACGGCACGAGGTTGGTACCGGCCTTATTGATGGTCTCCGGATACGGCGTTTCATAGCCGTTGATTGCCCATGTTCGGAAATATTCTTCCACATACAGCGCCGAGCCTGCAGGAACGCCCTTACTGTACAGGTTTAGGTCGTGAATTGCCATGTAGCCCTTTTCGCTGTCGGCGGGAGTGAAGCGGAACTTCACATTCGCCATGTTGATTTCGAGCGAATAGAACGAGCCGGCGGCATCGGGCACGAAGGTGTTGACGAGCGTGTAGTCGCCGCCGTTGTCCGACCGGTACAGTGCAATCCCGTCGCCGTCCTGCTGAATCGCGGTCAGCGTAAACTGCAAGACGGATACGTAGGGTATCGGTGCGCCATTATTGGCGGAAATTTCCATGTATGGGGCGGCGGCGCCTGACCGGGCTGTCGGGCTGTTAAAAATCACGTAGCCTTTGGTGATTTCCGTGCCGTCATCGAGCGTTGTGGCTCGCATCGGGCATACAGAGTTGAACGCTACATCGTGATAGACGAATACGACTGTGTCGTTGTGCATCCCGTTGTAGTAAGTTTCTTCGAGTGAAAACTCTTCCGTGTCGGAGGTCATGTCGTTGGCCTCATGATTTGGTGCCGGTGTTGAGTAACCATAGTTCTCTGTTGAGCGGGTGAATCCGGCGCTTTGCAGGTATTGGAAGTTGCGTCCCACTATCGGCGATGCGCCTTCCGGCACGGCGGCATCAATAACAAACACCGGTTCCGGGTCAGGCGTCGTGACATCGTCCTTGTCGCAGGAGGTCAGACAGAACGCCGCACCCGCCGCAAAGCAGACCGCCGGACTGATTGCCGCACGACATATTCCGGCGGCATAAAATCTTCGGGCTATGCCCGTTAATACTGGTTTTACAGTTGTTCTCATCTTTTTTTGAATTAGATTTCTTTTTGAATGAATATCGTTATCTGTTTTCTGAATAACGTATAAAAAGAATACAAAGACTGTGCCATGTTTTGTAAATACTTGATAATCAATGATTTATTAAATTAATACAGCCATACAAATCCATTATCTGCCAACATTTTTGTACCCTTCCTACCCAAAAACTACAAAAATGTAGGAAGTTCTCCAAACTTTTTTCCTCTGTTCGGGTAGGGGCGCGATTAATCGCGCCCTTACCAACGTCTTAATCCTTGTTTTAAATCAGCCGTAATACTGCACAAAAAAAGCGCCATGTAAGACACGTCGGGGACGCGGCTACATGACGCCGAAGCAGAAAAATATTACACGTTTTACATTATGGTCTGATAAATGCTATGGCTGCGCCGTTTTGCTGGCCTGTTTTCAAGGTCTCAATGTATGTTCCGTCCTTTTTGAACCGGTAAATATCCTCGCCCATTTGCTGAGTAAGGAACACCTCGCCGGTGGCGGCATCGACCGCCAGCTTGTAGGTGAACATGGCATTAATCCCGTCCAGCTCGGCAGCCGTAATGAAGTTACTGACAGTTTTATCGGCGATGGCGATTTTTGTGACGTCATATTCGGCGGATGCCAGCCAGTCGTATCCGGCCGCATAGATGCAATCGTTGCCGAAAGCAATGGTTGTTGCCGCCACGCCCAGCGATGTAATTGCGCCGGTAGCCGTGTTTAGCACGTGCACCTCGCCGCCGGTCGAGAAGTAGTCGCCGCCGGTGTTGAAGTACAGCTCGCCATTACCTGCGCTGACAATGTTGACGGGGTTGGCTACAGGGGTAGTGATGACGGCGGTTTCGGAGAATGTCGCCGCATCGACTTTCGATATGGTGTTACCGTTGCCGCCATACGCCTCGCCGGGCAAGCCGGAATTGCATACGTACAGCGCCCCGCCGTATTCGGCGATGCCTTCCGACCAGCTGCCGCTCAGAGCGATAGCATCGAAAGTGAACGTAGCCGTATCGAGGCGGGCAATGCCTCCCCCATAGAGCGAGGCATACACCTGTCCGTTGTAAGCGGTCAGGCGGCGGGGTTGCTGCCGTGCGGACGAGGCGTCGGTAATAATGACGTCCCGAATGGTCGTGCCGGTTGCGGGATTAACCACTTTCAGCAGGGCGCTTGCGGCGTCGCTGCCGGTGATAGCCACATACAGCTTGGCGCCGTAAAGCAGCATGTCGTTTGGCGTGTCGCCGAAGTTGGGCAGTCGTCGGTTGTTATCGCGGACGAACTTGTTACTGTCGGAATTGTAGTCAAAATAAGCCAGCTGGCCGTCGCCACTGCCCCAGTTGCCTTCGGACAGCGCCCACAGTCCCGCGGTTTCCGCTTTGGCTACAGGGATTGTGGTATCGTCTTTGTCGCAGGAGGTCAGCAACAGAACCGGCGACAGCGAAATCAGGAATAATAAAAGCAAGAATAATACTCTTTTCATCGTAAAAAAAATAAATTTATATTGAACATTCATATTGCAGATAATTAAAAATTCAAGTCTGCGGGGCATCCGGTTTCTGTTGAAATTTCGCCGATTGCGGTGCCTTTTCCGGCCATTCCTGTATGCACTTTTACGAAATCGATATGGCTCAGATTAGCGGGGGTGCCGTCGGCCTGGACCGCGTCTTCGAGCCAAAATTCGTTGCGGGGCCGGGTCAGGTCGGTGTTATAATTATCCACGTATCCCCATGACAGGTCTTTGGCATAGACAATTCCG
Source organism: Bacteroidales bacterium (assembly GCA_031272965.1). Lineage (GTDB taxonomy): Bacteria > Bacteroidota > Bacteroidia > Bacteroidales > Prolixibacteraceae > JAISSS01. Next base: position 6,718 of record JAISSS010000082.1, read on the forward strand.
CCGTCAGCGAAGATGCCCGAAGCGAGGCACGTGCCGGTCAGTACGTAATAATCTTCGGTGATAAACATCGGGAAATAATATGCCTGCGTATGCGCGTCGTTGTAATCCACAGTATTTGAGCGGCCAATGTTGTCGGTCCACAGCACGTCGGAATTGCTTGCGGCGGGCTTATAGTAGGTCATGGCGTAGCGGTATTTTGTTTCCGGTGCATCTGATTTGCTGCCTTTGAGTTCGAACCATGCGTCGTCAGGCAGTCCGTTTCCATTGCTGTCCTGCATCACCCAGACTATTCCCGGCTCGCTGAATTCGGGAACGGCGTTGCCGGAGATTTTCAGGTCGGCTTTACCGGCTACGTTGCGGACGCTGTGGTCAAAGCCGACAATCCAGTAGCCGCCGTATGCGCCGAGATAGGAGATGCGGCCATTGTTCAGCGCATCCTGTAAATCCTGCAAGGCGTTTTCTTTTGTAGAGCCGGATTGGTAGTTGATGAACTGCCCCGGGGCGGGGACATAATCGAAAGCTGTGGCCGCCGTAGCCTTATTGCCGCTTTTCACCGGACGAAAGTACATCTCTTCCGGCGCTGTACATGTTACCTGTATCTCTGCCCGCGCCTGCGTACTCTGTTCGGCAACGGATATGAGATAAACGCCCTGTGATGCAGGGGTGAAAGTGAGAAATTCCGTTGTCGAGCTTTGCCTTACCCCGTCAACTGTCCATGCGAATGCGGACGGGGCCGCGATATTGCAGATAACCGGCGCCAGCACGAGGCTCTTCCCCAGCGGAACGGAGCTTGTCCGCAGTTCGGCGCTGTTTGAGGCAGTGCGATACCGCCCGTTGTCAAAGAACAGTTCCGGCACAGGGTCAGGTAGCGTACCGGTTGCAGGGGGCGGAGTGTCCTTGGAACACGCCACCGGCAGCGCGGTGAGTGTCAGCAACAGTAACCAGTCTCTGCTTCTTTGTTTTGTGGAATTTTTAAACATATTTTAATATATAATAGCAATTCATTTCTACAGGTCGGATAATCGCCTGCTCGTAAATGCGATATGGGCGGGGATGTCGCCGGTAACAGCGTTCCACTTTCTGCGTCCTTCTGGCGTAAAGCAGTAGAGAATTCCGGGGGTGATGTAGTCTTTGGCGTCGGTCACGAAAATCTCGCGGCTCTGCGGATTGACGGCTACGCAATAAGGGGTCTCAATGTTCAGCTCTGTGCCGTCGGTGATGAAATTGCGCGTAATCACGGTTTGAGTTCGCACATTCACAATGGAGTATGAAGCGGAATTATTACCGGCGGGGGTGTTTCGTGCGGCGCTGCAAATGAACAGCGAATCGCCGCACAGCGACATGGCGTTCACCGGTATATCCAGCGTTTTGGAGACCATATCGTTGGCGTCAATGGCGTATAATTTTGAACTTATGTTCTTATTGTCGCCGCGCGAACTCACCCATATTTTCCCGTAAGCGTCAAGCGCCATACGGTGAAGGTTGATGGCGACGGTGATTTTCCTGAGTTCTGTGAACGTGTTGAGGTCGATAACAGACACTGTATTGTCGTAATTCGGAGCCATATAGTCGCCGGAGTTAGCCACATAGAGGCGGTCGTTGCGGACGACCATCTCTTCGGGTTGATAGCCCACAATGCAGGTATTGACCACAGTCAGCGTGGCGGTGTCAATTTTTGCCACATAGCCCAGCCGTGCATTGGGGTCAATCTGCACAGGCCCGGCATACGAGCTCACGTAAGCGAAGCCGTCGTGAAAGGCGAGACTGCGGCAGTTGGGAACTGAGATGGTGGCGATATGCCGTGCCGTGTTCACGTCCATCACTTCGACAAGGTGCGAGCAGTTGATGGCCGCATACAGCTTGCCGCCGTAGATGCACATGTCATTGCCCACGTCGCCGAGTTCCTGCACTACCCCCGGATTGCGCGTGGGGAAGATGTTCTTCAGGTAGGCGCCTGTTTCGCCGTCGAAATAGTCGAGTGAGGCCTTATTGCTGCCCATGTTGGCTTCATTGAGCAGGAAGAAGCCCTTTATCGGGCCTTGTGTGCCCTGTGTTACCTGCGTAAGTGTGGGCGGTATGACCGGGTCGTCTTCGCTGCGGCAGGCAGGCAGTAAAAAGAGCAGAATGTAGAGATATTTCTTCATGTATTTTGCGGTTAAATATTAATACATAATAGGATGTAAAAGTTTGTTCCGGGCATGGGGTAGCACTGTACCACTTCATATTGCTGGTTGAAGAGGTTGTTGACTTCGGCGGTCAGCCTGACTGTGCGCTGTCCCCACTGGAACGTTCCCGATGCCGACACATCGCTTGTGTACCACTGTTTTTCGTGATTTTCGGGGATATTTGCGGAAGCGTTCCAGCGTTCGCCGGTATAGAGGAAGCTGTAGTTGAACTCCCACCGTCCGATGTTGCCGCCTGCCACTGCCGAGCCGCTGTGCAGCGGGATGTACGGTATATAGTCGCCATAGTAGCTGCTTTCGGGATTGGTGAAATCCTGTGCTTTCTGGTACGTATAGTTCAGGCGGCAGTGAATCCCGTCGTCGTGTCCGATTTGTCTGCTGACAGCCGTTGAAAGGTCCAGCCCGCGAATTTCCACCTTGCCGAGATTTACCATCGTCCAGCGGAACTGGTTGGAAGCGGGCATGGCGATGATTTTGTCGGTTACGTCATTGCGATAGACGTCGGCCTGAAATTCAAGGCTCTGCCCGGCGCCAATCGGTGCGGTAAAGGTCATCCCGATGTTATACTGCACTGTTTTTTCAGGCGCCAGTGCACTGTTTCCGATGAACGTATAATACAGGTCGTTGAGCGTGGGCATACGGAATATGCTCTTATAAAATGAACGTATATTAAAATTAAGAGTCTCTACAGGCTGCCACGACATGGCTATTGACGGGGTAAGTTTTTGCCGGTTATGTGTTGTCGCCTCCGTTTTCATCCGGTCATGAACGAGCGTTGCCAATATGTCGGCCTGCATGGTGAAGTGCGGCAAATGCAGCGCCGTTGCAGCGGCTGCCAGCCCTGTGAGGCGCGTTGGCTCGACAAAGTCGCGCATGTCGGCGGTCAGAGTGTTTCGCTGGACGTCTATCGACAGTCCGGCGCTCCACCGGTCGGTGATGCTCCACCTGTTGGCGCATGAACCGTACAGTTCCTGTTGGCGGTAGTGGTTATCGATATACATTGTGGTAGCGTCCATGTTGGGGTCGGAGCGGTAATGCAGGTAATTATAAGCGTATTTTCCGTTAAGCAGCAGGTCATAGCGTTCATGGACGTTTTTTCGCCACGAAGTTTGCAGGAAGAAGTCGGAATCCCATTGCCTGTCCTGGTGTTTGAACGTGCCGGGTTCTTCGCGTACTGCCGCGCCGGGATAGCCGCGTTGGGAG
>JAISSS010000007.1 GCA_031272965.1 Bacteroidales bacterium
GCCATCCATGAAATACCAGTAAACGCCCGGACGGGCAGTATCCGGCGGCGACACAAAGCCCTGTTCTAACGGCGACAGTCGGCAACCGGCAAACAGAGCCGCCAAAAATGCAAACAATAATAGCTTTTTTAACATATTTGTTATTACTTAATGATAACTTACTTCCTTAAAATTATACCGGTACTGCCGGTTATTTTGTATATCGAGCACTGCCAGCTGTCCATTTTCGGTAATATTTACGATTTTTCCCGTATATTCGTGTTGACAGTCAACAAATGTGTTTTCTTCCTGTAATTTATACAGATGCATCAGATATTCGCTGTTCAGTTCGTCCCATTCGCCATTGGCCAGCATATTGCAGTATTTGTCGATACTGTACAGAAGAGCGTTAAACAGTTCCGGCAGCGCGTATTGCTGTCCGGTAATCATCCGCAGGGACGTCGGATTGGGGATGTCGGCAGAAAACTGTATCTGATTGACGTTCAGACCAATACCAACGATGGAATCAATAACAGCGCTACCAAGAATGGTGTTTTCTATAAGGATTCCGCAGATTTTTCTGTTATTAACGAAAATATCATTTGGCCATTTTATTTTTATACTGCAGTTTTCGGCGGGTGTCAGGCAGTCGCTTAAGAATGTGCGGATGCCTGTACTGACCGCCTGCGACAGCAGGAATTGGCGGTTGGCCGGTAACGAATCCGGCTTAAGGAAGACAGAGAACGTCAGATTTTGCGCCGGAGCGCTTTCCCATCTGTTCTGCTGCAGGCCTTTTCCGGCGGTCTGGGTTATAGCCCGAACAACAGCGCCGTGTTCCATTGTGGCGCCGCTTGTCAGCAGGTCGGATACATACCGGTTCGTACTTGCCGTTTCTTCTACCGTAATTGTGCTATGCCCGATTTTCTGTTCCATGCGCTATTCATCTTTTTTAATTGCCGCTTCGACAGAGGCTGTTAAGACTTTTGCAACAACCGAATAATGACGGGCGCGGTCAACCGCACCGGAGAACTGCGGGAACTCCTGCGCCTTCAACGCCGGAGAAGCTACAAGCCATGTCGGAACAAAAAGTTTCAATATGTTCATCTGTCGTTTCAGAGGCTTCCTGTTAATTAATAGTTTTTGCAAGAGCCAAAGCTATGTTCAAAGCCCTTGCAGAATGGGCTGCAAAGATACGATTTTTTTTTATAATAAAGAAGTCCTCCGTAAAATTTGCATTTACTAATTGAACTTACGCCTACACTTTACTTATGGCGACCTGCTCTATGCGATTGCCGTCCATTTCGGTTACTTCGATGCGGCAGTCGTGATACACGAGCGTGTCGCCGACGGTGGGGATACGGCTGAACTGTTCAAACACGAATCCGGCAACTGTTACATAGTCGATGTCGTCAAAGTTGACGGTGAAGTTCTCAATGACCTCGGCGAGGGTTTCTACCGGTGCATCGCCGTTGACGATGAACGTCCGGTTGTCGCTGGTAATGATGTCGGGGCTGTCGGCGTCGGTGGCGTCAGTGATGTGGCCGACGAAGTTTTCCATGATGTCGTGCATGGTGATTACCCCTTCCAGCCCGCCATATTCATTGACCACGATGCAGATGTGCAGTTTCTCATTTCGGAAGTGGTCGAGCACCCGCTGGGCGTCGGCATTTTCAGGGATGATGAGCGGCTGTACCAGCAGCGCTTTGATGAGCGGGTTATGGCCGAGCGCCTTCTGCCGGAAGAACTCGTGAACGTCAAGGATGCCAAGAAAGTTGTCCAAATTGCCGTCGCTGCACACTATTTTCGTGTGCTGAAGTGCGGCGATTTCCGACTGCAGTGTTTCTTCCGGATGCGAAAAGTCGAGCCATTCAAGGTCGGTGCGGGGGGTCATCAGGTGCTTGGCTTTCTTGTCGGAAAACCAGAACACCTTTTCGTGCAGGAAGTTCTGCTCCTTCTCTATGACGCCTTCGGTGGATGCCGTTTTCAGCATCTGCCGCAACTCGCCTTCCGTTATATGTTCGTCTTTTTTACGTATTCCCAGAATCTTGATGAGCAGATTGGTGGAGAGTTCCAGCAATTTTACGAAGGGGAAAAATATTTTACTGAACGTAAAAATTACGGGAGCAACAATGATGGCAATTTTTTCGGGATTGCTAAGCGCCAGCGTCTTGGGCACCAGCTCGCCGATAACAATGGAAACGTATGTTATGGCCACTACCACTAATGTGACAGCAATTTCTTCGGCGTAAGGTTTCAGTGCGGCAAACTGCGCAAAGAGCGGCGCCACGTCAGACGACAGGCTTGCGCCGCCGTAAACGCCGGTAACGATTCCTATCAGCGTAATTCCCACCTGAACTGCCGATAAAAAGCCTTCCGAATTGTTGAGCAGTTTCAGGGCGATACGGGCTCCCGTGCGGGCTGATTCGCGCTCAAGCCGGTTGCGTTTGCACGACACGAGTGCGATTTCGGACAGCGAAAAGAAGCCGTTAATCAATATCAGCAATATGATGATGACGATTTCCATGACGGTGGCTGGTTACGGTTTCAGCTCCCAGCTGACGCCGTCTTTCGTATCTTTGATGTCGAAACCCAGCCGTTGCAGCTCGTTGCGGATATGGTCGGCAGAGGTCCAGTCTTTTGCGGCCTTTGCCTTTTGACGCAAATCGAGCAGAAGTTCAACGGCGCCCTGAAATGCGGGCAAATTCCGGTCGCTGCGGTCGAGTGGCAGCAGTCCGAACAGGTCGAACACAAAGGTATGGAAGAGTTGGCGCAGCGCGTCGCGGTCGGCGGCGGTGATGCTGTCTTTGCCGTCGGCGATGCTGTTAATCATGCGGACGCCTTCAAAGAGGTGCGACAGCGCTACCGGTGTGTTCATATCGTCATTCATGGCCTCGTAACAGCGGTCGCGCAGGGCTGCCACATCGACCGTTGACTGTTCTGCAAGCGGGAGCGTTTCTAAGGTGTTAACGGCTGTCAGCAGGCGTTCCATGCCTTTCTCGGCGCTTTGCAGGGCCTCGTTTGAGAAGTCGAGCGTACTGCGGTAGTGCGCTGTGAGGATGAAAAAGCGGATAGTCATCGGCGGATAGGGGCGTTCGAGCAGCAGATGGTTGCCTGCGAAGAAGTCGTCTAATGCGATAGCATTGCCGAGCGACTTGCCCATTTTCTGGCCGTTGAGGGTTATCATGTTGTTATGCAGCCAGTATCGGACGGCGTCATGGCCGAATGCGGCTGTCGCCTGGGCGATTTCGGCTTCATGGTGCGGGAATACCAGGTCCATTCCGCCGCCGTGTATGTCGAACTGCTCGCCGAGATATTTGCAGCCCATGGCGGTACATTCTATGTGCCAGCCGGGGAAACCTTCCCCCCACGGTGACGGCCATTTCATGATGTGTTCGGGGGATGCCCGTTTCCATATCGCGAAATCTAAGGGCGAGCGTTTCTCATGCTGGCCGTCGAGGTCACGGGTATTTGTCCGCAGGTCGTCGATATTCCGTCCCGACAGTTGCCCGTAGGGGTGGTTCTTAGCATATTTTTCGACGTCAAAATACACGGAGCCATTGCTCACGTATGCATATCCGGCGTCGAGGATGCGGCTGACCATGGCTATTTGCTCGATGATGTGTCCGGTAGCGCGTGGTTCAATGCCGGGCGAGAGCACGTTCAGCTGGTGCATGGCGTCGTGATAGTCGTTGGTGTATTGCTGTACCACTTCCATCGGTTCAAGTTGCTCAAGCCGCGCTTTTCGGGCGATTTTATCCTCGCCTTCGTCAGCGTCGTTCACCAAATGCCCCACATCGGTGATGTTACGCACGTAGCGCACTTTATAGCCGATATGCGTGAGGTATCGAAAGAGCAGGTCAAAGGTTACTGCGGGGCGGGCATGTCCCAGATGCGCCTTCCCGTAAACGGTGGGGCCGCACACGTACATGCCGACCCGCCCGTCGTGCAGAGGCGTAAAGACTTCCTTCCGCCGTGTCAGAGTGTTATATAACTGCAAGTGCATGTTATCCATTTGTTCGGAAAATTTTTGCAAAGATAGTGCAATTCTGCATATCACAGGCAAAACAGGGCCTCAATCTTTGCGCAGATGAACATCATGCTGCGGGAAAGGGATTTCAATTCCGGCCGCATCTAAGGTGGCTTTGCAGTCAATAATCAACTGTTCCTGAAAAGCAACAAAATTTGCCGTAGTCGTTGTCGCTCTTACCGAAAGATTGACTGCGCTGTCGCCGAGCTCGGTAACGACCACTTGCGGCGCAGGCTCTTTGAGGGTCATCGGGTTGGCGGCAATCACCTGCAGCAGAAGCTCTTTAGTTTTTTTCAGGTCGGCGCTGTAGGTCACGCCGATGTTAAACCAGGTCCGGCGGGTGCCTTTTTTTGTGTAGTTGGTGATATTGCTGTTCGACAGGGCGCCGTTGGGCACGGTAACCAACTGGTTTTGCGGGGTAACCAATATCGTACTGAAGATATTGATTTCGTCAACTGTTCCTGAGATGCCGGTGCTGGAATCTATAACATCGCCGACGCGGAACGGCTTTAATGTGAGGATGAGAATGCCGCCGGCAAAGTTGGACAGCGAGCCCTGCAATGCCATGCCGACAGCGAGCCCGCAGCCGGCTAAAATACCCATAAATGTGGACGTCTGCACCCCTAACTGGGTGATTACCAGTATCACCAGCATAATCTTCAGCGACCAGTTCAGCAGGCTCAGCAGGAACTTCTGCAGGGACAGCTCGACCTTCCGGCGGGCAAAGGCGGCCGACAGGATACGCATCAGCCACTTTATCAGCCATTGCCCGACAAAGTATATTAGCAATGCCGATATTATGGACGTAATTATCCGCGGCCCCTGCGTTATCGCAGCATTAAAAAATTTGTCCCAAATGCCGTCTATCTTCGCCAGCTCATTGGAAATCTCGGTTCTAAACTCATTTTTAATTCCTTCTTGTAGCATAAAAATCAATATTACAGGTTAATTTCAACGTAAAAATACAGATTATTTTTTATCGGTGTGCAAATAAAAGAGGAAAAATTTACACACCCGAAATCTCCCTCTTGTCTGACCCCGGATTCATCTGATTTTTATGATTGCCATGATTTTTGTATCACAAAGAGCACAAAGGAAGAACCGTATTCTTCCATGCGCCCTTAGTAGCCGAAATTGCTGTCAACGCCTCCCTTATTTCCTTATTAACAGGTTGAAAATCAGGGAATAAGGACGAGTATGTATGCCCAACCGACTATTAATGGTAGGGGTGTCCATTGCATAAAAATCTTATGAAAATCAAAGTTCAGACATGTAGATACAGGGTGCATCTCCATCCTACCATTCCCAATTTTCCCGCATTATTTAAATAATCTCGACCAATGTTAAAAATTTGTTAACAGCATAATGTCTTGATAATCAGCGACTCCACAAGAGGCAAAAAAAATATTTTCATTCAAAATACTAATTTAACACTTTCATTTGAAAAAGCATTTTATCTTTGCAACGTCAAAAAGACAATTGAAAGTTCATAAATAGATGATAAATCGAAAAAAAACTGATGTGGATTATCTGAGCAGGCATGCAGACGGCGTTGCCAGGCAGTCTGTTCCGGCGCATGGCGCTTGTCGGTATAACGACATGCAGGCGGGTGTGGGCAGCAGTGCTGTATTGATGCTTACTAATTTCGTATCTCAACCGGCTCGTTTGCCGTCCTCCAAAAATACTGAAAAAAATGCCATTGACACCTTTTTTACTGCAAATTATGACATCTTTGGCATGATTTTTGCAGAGAGAGAGAGAGAGAGAGAGAGAGAGAGAGAGAACCATCGTTTAAAATCCCCTTATTATCATATTGGTTTGCGGCTAAGCGACGCACACCACACGGCGAACCGTACAACTGTTCCGTCGTTCCATATATCGTGCACTGTTTCACCGTATGTCGTGCACTGTTCATCCCCCAATTCCGGCTATACTCACACAGCGTGGCTGTTTCGCGTCCGCAAGGACGGGTTATGGCCTTGCCGTGGTTACAGCAATAATTCTTTTATTTATTTAATGTTAAGTACCAATAATTTTGTTCTATGAGAAGTAGATATTTTATTTTTGGGATGCTTTTAAGCATGTTAATTGCCGTCTCCTGTAAGGACGACGACATCGGCGGGGTCCCCTACGACCCCACAAAGCCGGTGAAGCTTGCGACGTTTACCCCTGATTCAGGGAAGTTCCTCGAAAACGTTCTTATCACCGGCGAAAACTTCGGTAACGACCCTGCTAAAATCAAGGTCTATTTCAACACGCGTCCGGCTGCCGTTATCGGCACCACCGGCACCCGTATCTATGTTACCGCGCCGCGCCTGCCCGGAGATACCTGTGCTATCTCTGTTGTTGTCGGCAATGGCCCCCACACTTTAGGTAAGGATTCCCTCGTGTTTGACAGGGATTTCTACTACACCGCTTCGATTACTGTTGCCACTATTGTGGGTAATGGTATTCAGACCGAGTCCATTTTTGGCGGTTCGCTGGCTGATACGCAGATTCAGCCCCGCTATTTGGCCATGGACGCTGAGGGAAACCTCTTCTGCAACACCCGTTCCAACGATGACGTGGGCAGTGGCACTACCCAGTTCATCAAAATCAATGAGGAGAAAGACGAGTGCGTCAAATTGGTTGACGTTACGGGAAATATCCCGTGCGTAGCGCCGGAAACGCAGATAGTCTCTTTCCCCACCGAATCGACGGTAGGTTCTTTCTATACCGCCGACCCGCGGGACAACTGGGCGCCGCACTGGAGAGAGTTTAAGATGCCGCTCAAAACCGAGATTCTTAATGACGGCGACATCCCTGCTGTAGCAGGAGGCTCCAGCACCTACACCTATCCCCACAGCGGATGGAAACATGCCATGACGGTGAACCCCGTTGACGGCTACATCTACACCCGCTTCCAGATGGGGCAGGTTATCAGGATTAATCCGCAGAACTATGAGGTTGACCTGCTGCTGCAGACCCAGTCGGGCGATACTTACGGAATATGCTTCCGCCCCGGCGAACCCAACGTGATGTATCTCACCGGATGGACCGACTGCGGCGTATTTGCCAACTCTGTATGCTCGGTAAATGTTACCGACCCTGCCAATACCTGGCAGATTCTAAGCAGTACCACTGCCGACCACCGCGACGGGCCCCTCGAATCGGCCCGATTTAACGGGCCATGTCAGATGTATTCCGATGCTGACGATAACCTCTACATCGCCGACTTCCATAATCACTGTATCCGAAGGATATCGCCCGACAACATTGTGGAAACGGTCTTGGGGATTCCTAAAACATCCGGCTTTAAGGATGGCACGAAAGCAGAAGCGATGTTCTACCGTCCGCGTGGAATTGCTATCTCCGAAGACGGAACTGTATATGTGGCAGACCTCGGGAACGCCCGCATACGCAAACTGTCAATCAATTAAAAAAAACCAAAACTATTTGTAATGAGAAAAATACAGCGATTAAGCCTGTTAGGGCTATTAATGGTTTTCTGCATCGCCTCATTCGCACAGGAACAGCAGAAAGTCCAGTGGACAATAGGAGGTACCGTATATGACGAGAACAACGAATCGTTGCCCGGCGCCACTGTGTTCATTAAAGACCGCGTTTCTATCGGTACGACCACCGATGTGAACGGAAAATTCAAAATCAAAGCCTATAAAGGCGAAGTAATAATGGTCTCCTTTATCGGCTATGCCGTCCAGGAATATCCGGTTACCAAAGAAGAGAGCAACATTAAAATCATCCTGCAGCCGGACACCAAACAGGTGGACGAGGTTGTAGTAGTCGGACTGGGCGCCAAACAGCGGCGAATCTCCTCGGTTGCGGCCGTAACCACGGTTGACACCAAAGAGCTGCAGACGCCGGTAGCCTCCGTAGCCAACCTGCTCGGTGGCCGCGTCGCCGGCGTAATATCCATACAGGGCAGCGGTGAACCCGGAAAGAACATCTCCGACTTCTGGGTGCGCGGTATCGGCACTTTCGGCGCCAACAGCGGCGCGCTCGTGCTCATTGACGGGCTGGAAGGCGACATCAATTCCATAGACCCCGCCGACATCGAGAGCTTCTCGGTGCTCAAAGACGCCTCCGCGACGGCCGTATATGGCGTCCGCGGCGCTAATGGCGTTGTACTGGTTACCACCAAACGCGGCGAAGCCGGAAAGCTCAAAATCACCGGCCGTGCCAACGTTACTCTCTCGCACCTCACCCGTAAACCCGACTATCTGCGAGCCTATGACTATGCACTGTTGGCTAACGAAGCCAACGAAGTGCGTGGCGAAACACGGCTCTACAGCGATATCGAACTCGACATTATTAAGGACAATCTGGACCCCGACATCTATCCGGACGTGAGCTGGCAGGACGAAGTGCTGCGCCCGCTCTCTGTCAAGCGGGGATACTATGCCAGCGCACAGGGGGGTGCACAGGCCGCCCGCTACTTCCTCTCTCTCGGCGGAAGCAGCGAAACTGCCGCCTACAATGTGGACAAAGACAGCCCCTATGCTGCTAACGTAGGCTACAACACCTACAGCTACCGCGCAAATATCGACTTCATCCTGTCGGAATCCACAAAAGTCTATTTCGGAACCGACGGTTTCCTGTCAATACATAACGAGCCGGGAGTCGCCAATACTGACTATATCTGGCAGGCACAGGCCACTCTTAACCCGCTGATATTGCCCGTAAAATATTCTAACGGCCAGTATCCTGCCGTGGGGATGGGTGCACAGACCTCGCCATGGGTAATGACCAACTACATGGGCCGTCGTTCCACCCAGGTATATCAGGGCAAGGTGACGCTGGCGCTGAGCCAGGACCTCAACAAGTATATCAAAGGCTTGAGTTTCCGGGCGCAGGGCGCTTATGACATCACCAGCAATTTCAATGAAATGCGTCTTATCATGCCCGAACTTTACCAGGCCATCGGCCGCACTGCATCGGGCGAGCTGCAAACCGTAAAGCGCGTTAACGCATCAACGGCAAGCTATAACAATACTACCGACCAGTATCGCAAGTATCACTTTGAGACGACAGTGAACTATGACCGCGTACTTGAAGACGTACATCACCTGTCAGGTCTGCTTTATTACTACCTGAGCGACCAGAAGCGGGCCTCTGACGGAAGTACCAACATCAATTCCATTCCGGTGCGCTATCAGGGCTTCTCGGGACGGGCCACATATAACTATGCCGACACATATATGCTTGACTGGAACTTCGGTCTTACCGGTTCGGAGAACTTCCAGCCCGGACGGCAGTATGGCTTCTTCCAGTCGGTGGCTTTAGGATGGGTGCCCAGCTCGTATGACGCCTTCAAAGACATCATGCCATGGTTCGACTTCCTGAAGTTCCGCGGTTCATACGGCTCGGTAGGTAACGACCGGCTCACCAGCCGCCGTTTCCCGTATCTGACCATGGTTAGTGTAAACAACAATGTCTCTCCGTGGGGCTCCTCGTCGGTTATGGGCGTTACCGAAACCACAATGGGCGCCGACAACTTGGTCTGGGAGAAGGCTATAAAGGCCGACCTCGGTATCGAAGCCAAACTGCTTGACAATGCCATAGAGCTGACCGTTGACGTGTTCCATGACAAGCGCGACGGAATCTTTATGCAGCGTGTTCAGGTGCCCTCTTTCGTGGGCGTAGCCTCTATGCCTTTCGGAAACGTGGGTGCTATGGTAAGCTACGGTTCTGACGGTAATATCAGCTATAATAACCAGATTAACAAGGAAATTGGCTTTACCGTGCGTGCCAATTACACCTATTCCAAAAATGACGTGAAGAACTGGGAAGAGGCTAACCCCAAGTATCCCTACCAGGAGAACGCCGGCTACCCCAACGGTACCATTCGCGGGTTGCATGCAGTAGGCCTCTTTAAAGACCAGCATGACATCGACACCAGCCCCGCGCAGACCTTCGGAAGCTATCTGCCCGGCGACATCAAGTATCGCGACGTGAACGGCGACGGCCGCATCGACAGCGATGACGCCACCCCGCTGTCCTACGACACATATCCGCTGCTCATGTACGGCTTCGGCGGTGAATTCCGCTATAAGGGCGTCCGTCTGAACGTCCTCTTTAAAGGAACCGGAAAAACCGACTACTTCCGCGTTGGCCGGGGCTACGACTATGGTTATGTGCCCTTCTATTACGGAGCCACCGGAAACGTCCTCTCCATTGTCAACGACCCGAAGAACCGCTGGATTCCGGCCGAATATGCGGCTGCACACGGCATTCCGGCAAACCTCGCCGAAAACCCCAACGCGCTGTACCCCCGTCTGCAATATGGCGCAAACTCCAACAATGCGCGTCTCTCCGACTTCTGGAAAGGCGACAGCCGCTACCTCCGCCTGCAGGAAGTCAGCATAAACTACAATCTGGCTTTCGACGTGCTGCGTAAAATAGGAATATCATCCATCGACTGCCAGCTGATTGGCCAGAACCTCTGCGTGTGGGACAAGGTGAAACTCTTTGACCCCGAACAGGCTACCAATAATGGCGTGGTTTATCCTATCCCCACCAGCTATACGCTGCAATTATACATTAATCTGTAACCGTAAAAATACGATTTATATGAAACTTAATAATATTCATCACAGCATTATGACAGGCGCAGCGCTTGCGCTGACCACGCTGGTGTCATCATGCGCCGACTTTCTGTCCATAGATAACTACTTCACGGACGAGTTGAAGTTCGACTCGATTTTCGTGGAGACCCGCTATGTGCAGGCCTATATGTGGCAAATTGCCGCCGAATTTGGCGACGAGGGCAGCATTCACCAGACCTCCATAGACCCGGGTCCCTTAGCCACTGACGAGGCCTTTACCGCGTTCAACACCTCGGCCGGCTATGTCGGCATGAGCTATGTTCTCGGCCAGGTCAACGCCAGCTCGCTCGGCTCGCTGGGGGGGTGGGCGAATTCCTATCGCGCTATCCGCAAGTGTAATGTCATCCTCTCCCGCATAGACGAGGCCCGCGACATGAAAACCGACGAGCGCTTCGAAATCATCGGCTATACCCGCTTCATGCGCGCCTATGCCTACTACCGCATGTGGCGCAATATGGGCCCCTGCGTAATATTGGGCAACGACGTCGTGCAGTCTAACGAATCGCTGGAATTTTATGACAAGTATGGCACCCGTGCCACCTATGACGAGACCTGCGACTACATCTGCAACGAGCTCGAAGAAGCCGCAAAATATCTGCCGGAGACCCAGGCGGTGATGGACTTCGGACGCCCCACCAAAGGCGCCGCTTACGGTCTCATTGCCCGTGTCCGTCTCTATCAGGCCAGCCCCCAGTATAACGGCGGCCAGAAGGCGAAGTCATACTACGCAGACTGGCTGCGGGCCTCCGACGGCGTGCCGTATATCAACCAGACGCCTAAAAACGAACGCTGGGCTGTGGCTGCCGCCGCCGCCAAGCGCGTGATGGAACTGAAGCATAATGCCGCGAACCTCTACAAGCTTTATACTTTTGAGGCTGACGCCGCTACCCCGCCGCTACCCGCAGGCGTTACGTCCGACCCCGACTACTACCAGCCCTGGCCGGTAGGCGCTGCCGGAATCGACCCCTTCCGCTCCTATTCGGAAGTGTTTACCGGCGAAGCAATTATACCCGCTAACAACGAATATGTTTGGGGCCGTCAAAGCGCTACTCTGAGAGACAATACGCGGATGTCGTTCCCCCTGAAAAACAGCGGCTGGAACGGAATGTGCGTTACCCAGCGCGTTGTGGACGCTTACAAGATGGTTGACGGCAGCGAAATCACCGATGGCGGCAGCGCCGCTTATCCCTACTCCGAAACGGGATTCTCCGCCGGCAGCTCTTTAGTAAACTTCTCCGGCTATAAGTTCTCTCCCACCGAAGAAATCTATAACATGTATGTCAACCGCGAACCGCGTTTCTATGCCTCTATAGGCTTCTGCGGTCGCTACTGGCCGATGCTGTCGTCAACCAGCTCCGGCCACCATGACCAGACGACTACATATTACTTCGATTCTCCCAACGGCCGTAGCGCTACCCTCTCCGGCGACCCCAACTATCCGCCCACCGGATATGTTATTACCAAGTTCATCCACGAGCGGGACGCCTGGACAGGCGATAATAACCGCCGTATGGACAAGGGCTGGGCTATGGTGCGCTATGCCGACATCCTGCTCATGTATGCCGAAGCCCTCAACAACGTAGAAGGAACCTACAACATTACCCTCGGCGGCGAGACATACACCATCACCCGCGACTGGACGGAAATCCGCAACGCCTTTAACCAGGTGCGCCACCGTGCAGGAATACCCGGTGTAGGAACAACCCCGATGACAGTGGAGGCTTTCCAGGACGAAATCGTCCGCGAGCGCATGGTAGAGCTGCTCTTCGAAAACCACCGCTATTATGACGTGCGTCGCTGGGGCATCTACGAAGAGGTGGAAAGCAATAACCCGATTATGGGTATGAACGTGGACAGTAACAAGGACGGCTTCTACCGCCGCACCGTGCCGAACACTACCCGCATATCCTCCCGCGTGGTCGGCCGCAAGATGGTTCTGCTGCCGCTACCCCTCACAGAGGTGCGCCGTATCCCGTCAATGGAACAGAACCCCGGATGGGAAAAATAACTCACTTAATTCATGTTTTAATTCAGACAATATGAAAAGAATATTTATACTCGCAGCTCTTCTGGGGACCGTCGTCGCCTGCAACGAGGACAAAATCTTCGAAAAAGAGCAATACAAGAACGTCTTTTCCTTAGTCAGCGATGAGAATAACATCTACAGTATGGTTCTCGACCTGGAAGAAGACGAAAATATCGGATATATTTCCGCATCGATGGGGGGCACCAACCCGACCACCGAAGACCTCGTTATCCAACTCGAAGAAGCGCCCGAGCTGCTGGACAGCTACAACTTCTCCAATTTCGACGTCGAGACGGGGAAGTACTATCCGGCGCTGCCCAAGAGCAAATATGACATCGAGAGCTTTACCCTGCGTATAAAGGCCGGCGAAATCGGGGGGGAGATTCCTGTCCGTATTCGTCCCGCAGGTCTGTCGCCCGATTCACTCTACTTCATTCCGGTCCGCGTGGCCTCCTATAACGCTTTCGAGCTGAACCCCGACAAGACGAGCCTGCTCTTCCGGGTACGGACGCAAAACCGCTATGCGGTCAGCGACGGCACTTCCGCATACGCCCAGACTATGAAACGGAAGCTCAAAAGCGAAGACTTCTGGTTGACCCTGCCCGCCACTAAAACGCTCTATCCGTTGAGCAGTAATTCCGTGCGCATCAACCCCGGCGCGGAAGCAGTGGAGGCTAAAATTACAGAGTACAACAAAAAGTGTATCGTCGTGGAAGTAAATGACGATAACACTGTTACCCTGAAGCCCTTCAAGAACATCGTTGTTACCCAAATCGACGGCGACCCGGATTATCCCAATATCTTCCGCATCGTGGACGATGGGTACAAAACCTACAAGGAATTCCTGCTGTATTATGAGTACTGGATACCCGGCACTTTCGCTAATACTATCTACCAGGTAAAGGAAGAACTGCGCCTTGAGTTCAGTGATACAAAAGACGATTACGAATGGACTTATTAATTCTAAAAACGTTAGTAAAGATGAAGAACAGACTATTCTCTTATCTTGCTGTGGCCGCAGTCTTGTTGACCGGCTGCGACAGCTATAACCGCACCGATGCGATACCCTCGTTTACGGTGACCAAGACCTCGTTAAACATTTTCGTGGGCGATGTGGTGAAAATAGACGCCAGCCCCACGAACCAGAACTACACCTGGACGAGTGAAGTGCCGGAAGTGGCTACCGTATCCAACACCGGTGAAGTTACTGCCCTCAGTGCAGGCACTACCGACATCATCGTCAGCAGTGCGGACGCCACGATACGTATCCCGGTTATCGCCACAGTGAAAATCCCCCTCACAGACCTCGTGCTGAACTACACCGACCCGACTTTGCAGGTTACCCTTAACGGCACCTACTCTGTCAATGCCACAAAAGAGCCATCTGACGCCAACGACGTGGATAACGTGGTATGGACAAGCTCGAATCCTGACGTGGCG
Source organism: Bacteroidales bacterium (assembly GCA_031272965.1). Classification (GTDB taxonomy): domain Bacteria; phylum Bacteroidota; class Bacteroidia; order Bacteroidales; family Prolixibacteraceae; genus JAISSS01. Next base: position 14,078 of record JAISSS010000007.1, read on the forward strand.
ACGGTCAGCTCGCTCGGTGTTATCTCCGGCCTCGGCCTCGGCTATACCACTATCACCTGTACACTTGGCAATTTTGTCAAATCTATCGACGTTGAGGTGATTGTTACTACCTCTACGCCGTTCAGAGGCCCGCATATATTGTCGGCTTCTACGCCGTTAGAGTTCCCCTGCATCGACTTCGACATGGGCGGAGAAGGCATTGCTTTCCACGATACCAACTCCAATAATGACGGCGGTGTCAAATACCGTGCTAACTACGGCGACCCGAACGGCGGCAGCGTGGACATCGGCGGCGACTATGCCATAGGATGGACCAACAATGGCGAATGGTGGATTTATACCCTCCAGGTGGAAGACGCCGGTTACTATAAAGTCGAGATGGAATCGTCAAATAACAGCGCCACTTCCTTCAACTTCGAGTTCGACGCAGTGGTGTATCCGGAATATATTTCCCGTGCTACCGGCGGCTGGGCGGCCTGGACATGGATGGAATATTACAATGTCTATTTAACCGAAGGCAAGCACTGGATGAAAATCGTCTATAATTCCGGCGGTTCCAACCTGCGCACACTGCGCTTTACATACGTGCCGTAGCATTAAGCTCGGTTCTTTATTCGCAGTGAATAAACATTAAAGGGGGCATTTGCCCCCTTTTTTACTTCAGGGCGCTCGGAAGAATAAGGAGGCTTTATTTGTGCCCTTTGTGGTGCAACAATATGAACAATCATACAAAAAAATTATTTTTCCGAAAAAATATTCTTATCTTTGTCGCAATATTTATTAATAGAACTGACATCATGAGCATAATTGCAGTAATCGGGAGTTCGAATACCGACATGGTAGTAAAGGCTGAACGTTTGCCGGTGCCGGGCGAGACGGTCAGCGGGGGTGTTTTTTTGATGAATCCGGGCGGCAAAGGGGCAAATCAGGCAGTAGCTGCGGCTCGGCTCGGCGGTAATGTAATTTTTATTACAAAGACCGGCAACGACCTTTTCGGACGGCAGTCGATAGAATTGTACAGGACAGAAGGCATTGATACAAAGCATGTCTTCTCTGACCCTGACCGGCTTTCCGGGGTTGCGCTTATAGCTGTCGATGCTCATGGCGAGAACTGTATTCTCGTTGCACCCGGGGCGAATGCCACGCTCTCTGTTGCAGACGTCGAACAGGCACGGGAGACAATAGAATCTGCCGACTATCTGCTTATGCAACTTGAGACGCCGCTTGCAACGGTTGAATATGCCGCCACGCTCGCGTCCGCGAAAGGATGCAAAGTGATACTTAATCCGGCTCCTGCGCAGGCGCTCACTCCAGCACTGCTTAAAACTCTCAATATCATAATTCCGAACAGAACGGAAGCGGAATTGCTGACAGGGATAAAGATTAGCGATAACCTGTCGAGGCGGGCAGCCGCGGATTGCCTGAGCGCCAAAGGCGTTGAAAATGTCATAATAACGCTTGGGGCAGAGGGCGCTTTTGTGAAAGAAGGTAATGTCTATTATGAGATAGCGGCAGAAGAAGTTAGGGCTGTCGATACCACCGCTGCGGGCGATACCTTTTGCGGCGCATTGTGTGTGGGGATTTCAGAAGGGATGATACTCGCCGACGCTGTAAAATTCGCCTGTCACGCTGCTGCAATCTCCGTCACAAGAATGGGTGCTCAGGCCTCCATCCCCTGTCGCAGAGAACTGACCGTTGATTATTAATTCATTAATCTTTATAAATTATGTTCATAGTAAACAGTTATTCATTGGCAATTATCTTTTGCTTTATCACCATGCTATGCTGGGGGTCGTGGGGCAATACCCAGAAACTTGCGGGCAAGACATGGCGTTACGAGTTATACTACTGGGATTATGTAACCGGTATTTTGCTGTTTTCACTTCTCTCGGCGTTCACTCTTGGCAGTACCGGTTCTGAAGGCCGCAGTTTTCTTCCTGACCTTGCTCAGGCTGAATGGTCGAACATTGGCAGTGCCTTCCTTGGCGGCGTCGTTTTTAATGCGGCAAATATACTTCTTTCTGCCGCTATTTCTGTCGCCGGTTTGTCGGTGGCTTTCCCTGTTGGCATCGGTCTGGCGCTCGTTTTGGGCGTGATTATCAACTATATCGGGCAGCAAGCGGGGAATCCGGCGCTGCTGTTCGGCGGTGTGGCGCTCGTTACGGTGGCTGTCGTGCTGAACGCCTCGGCTTACAGCAGAAAAGTGACGGCCGCTTCCGGCAACGCTGTCGCCATGGCTGCAAGAACACGAAACCGCGGTATCATACTGTCGCTCGTTGCAGGCGTTATGATGGCGTTCTTCTATCGCTTCATTGCGGCCTCGATGGATTTGGACAACTTCGTAAGCCCGACCGTCGGCAAGATGACCCCCTATACGGCGATGTTCATCTTCGCCTGCGGCATCTTCGTCAGCAATTTCCTGTTCAACACATTAGTGATGCGAAAGCCCTTCGAGGGTGCGCCGGTGAGTTATGCCGAATATTTTAAAGGGGGCTTCAAAATCCACCTGACAGGCATACTTGGCGGTTTAATCTGGGGGCTTGGCAACGCCTTCAGTCTGATAGCGGCCGGCAAAGCAGGCGCCGCCATATCCTACGGACTGGGGCAGGGCGCTACGCTCGTGTCGGCGCTCTGGGGCGTCTTTATCTGGAAAGAGTTCCGCGGTGCGCCAAGAACAGTCAACCTGTTGCTGTCGCTGATGTTCATACTCTTCCTCGCCGGAATAGCCCTCATCATCGCTGCCGGAACATAGCGCTGTGAAATTTTTATATTTGTTATATTATTTTTTAACAATCATTTATTATGAGACTTGTTACGTTATTATTCCTGTGTGTCTGTGCCACGTCGTTTGCACAGGTCAAAGTGGGCATCATCGGACTCGACACGTCGCACTCTCCGGCGTTCATCAAACTGCTTAACAGCGACAATCCGCGGCCGGAGCATCGCGGTTTTCGCATCGTCGCCGCATACCCTTACGGCTCGCAGGCGATAGAGAGCAGCGCCAAACGCATTCCCGGATATATTGAGGAGGCGACGAAATATGGCGTGGAGATAGTCGCTTCGATAGCGGAACTGTTGCAAAAGGTTGATTGTGTGCTCCTTGAGACTAATGATGGCAATATGCACCTTCAGCAGGCGGCCGAAGTCATCGAGAGCGGCAAGCCCTTCTTCCTTGACAAGCCCGTCGCGGCCACGCTGCCGCAGGCTATCGCCATCTTTATGCTCGCAAAAGAGCACAGCACCCCGTTCTTCTCGTCCTCCGCATTGCGGTTTACGTCAAATAATCAGGCTATCAGAGCGGGCAAATATGGCAAAATACTCGGCGCCGACTACTATTCGCCTCACCATCACGAACCGACGCATACCGATTTCACCTGGTACGGCATACATGGCGTAGAGCCGCTGTTTACGGTGATGGGTACAGGCTGTCAAACAGTTACGCGCATTTCGGGCGACGGGAGCGATGTGGTTGTGGGCCTGTGGAACGACGGACGCATTGGCTCGTTCCGCGCGCTGCTCAAAGATAAAGCCGATTACGGGGGAACGGTGTTCTGCGAAAAAGGCATCGCAGCCGCCGGTGGCTATGACGGTTACGGCGCGCTGCTGGCAGAAATTCTCAAGTTTTTCACAACCGGACAGCCGCCCGTAGCTGCCGAAGAAACGCTCGAAATTTTCACGTTCATGGAAGCCTCCAACGAGAGTAAACGCCTTGAGGGCAAGCCTGTCTCAATGGCAAAAACTTATCGGAAAGCGGCAAAAAAAGCGAAAAAATTGCTTGAGGGATTGAAGAATTGAGGGATTGATAGATACACGGTTTGTAACCGCAGGTGGGAAAACAAATTTGGATGGTGTTATCAATTCGGAAAAAATCCGTATCTTTGCCGGAAAAACTGATTATGAGTGAAAACAGTTCCTTATCGCGTCGCACATTTTTGAAGTCGGGCGTTATCCTGACGGCGGGCGCGCAAGTTGCGGGTATGTACCCGTTTTCAATTCCGGCGGTCGGCGCCACGGATGATGCTGCTGACCGGCTATATGAGTTGTTTAAGAATCCGCCGACCACAGCCAAGCCGTTTGTACGGTGGTGGTGGAACGGCGACCGGCTGTCGGCTGACGAAATCCTGCGGGAGCTTGACCTTATGCGGGACGCCGGAATCGGGGGCGTAGAAATCAACCCGATTCTGTTTCCCGGAGGGCCGGATTTGGGCATCCCCTCGTTGCCGTGGCTTTCGCAGGAATGGATTGATATGGTCAAGGTAGCCCTCAAAGGCGCCGCAGAACGCGGCATCATCTGCGACATCATCGTCGGTTCCGGCTGGCCTTTCGGCGCAGAAATCCTCGAAGGCGACGACCGCTCGCAACTGATGACACTCACCAGCCGCAAGATTAGCGGGCCGGAGAAAGTCAGCATAAAGACCGAAGAACTCGTCAATGATGCCAAGCCGCGGGTACACGCCTACAAGGGCGCTACCAACGAGCTGTATGCCATCGCTCTGGCGCCCGTCTCTATGGAGAAGTTCGTTGCCCCGACATGGGTGCCCTTTGACGGGAACAGCCCGTCCATCGAGGTTGACGTGCCCGCCGGAGAGCATATCCTCTATGCCTTAGTGAAATGCACCGGCTTTCAGGCGGTCATCAACGGCGCTCCGGGCGCTGCCGGCCCCGTCCTCAACCATTACAGCAAGGAGGCGACGGAGAAGTTCCTCAACCGCATGTCTGATGCGCTCTTCCCCCAGATTAAGGACTTGAAAGGCTTCCGTGCGCTCTTCTGCGACAGCATGGAACTCGAAGGCGCCAACTGGTGTCCCGACTTCCTCGAAGAGTTCAAACGCAGAAGAGGCTATGACATAAAGCCCTACCTGCCCTTCATCCTGTTCAAGGTCGGCAGTATGGGCTCGAAAGTTGCCGGCGGCGAGATAACCAAACTCACCGGCGAGGCTCAGGACGCCGTTTCCCGTGCGCGTTACGACTTCTATACCACGTGTATGGCTATCATAACCGACAGATTCTTAATTACTTATACCAAGTGGTGTAATGAACACGGGTTCAAATCGCGTATGCAGCCTTACGGCAACGAGTTCCATCCGCTGGAGGCGTCGCTGCCTATCGATATTCCCGAATGTGAAACATGGATTTGGGGACGCAGCAATAACCAGGACAATTCCACCTACATCGACTTCGTGAACAATAATTCCGCCACCAACGTCAATAAATATGTGGCTTCCGCTGTACACCTGTCCGGCAAGAAGATATGCAGTTGCGAAGAAATCACCAACACGACGTATGTGTTCCGTACCACGCTTGAGCAGGTGAAGATTTGCGGCGACCAGAGCAACCTCTCCGGCGTTAATCATTCCATACTGCACGGGTTTAACTACAGTCCGCTGGAAGTGCCCTTCCCCGGCTGGATTCGCTATGGCACGTTCTTCAACGAGCGGAATACGTGGTGGCCATATTTCAAGCAGTGGTCGGCGTATAAAGCCCGGCTGTCGGCGCTGCTGCAGGAGACGGAGGCCTTTGCCGACATCGCCGTTCTGCATCCCTTAGCCGATATGTGGACGCTGCACGGCCCCCAGCGCGACCCGTTCCCCGGACTGCAATATCCGCCATACCAATATAAAGTGTGGGAAGCTATTCACAAAAACGGCAACGCCTGCGACTACACCTGCGAAAGCATCATCCAGAAGAGCAAGGCCGAAAACGGCGCCCTGAAATATGGCACCCGCAGCTATAACACCCTGCTGTTGCTCGAAGTGGAGACCATACAGCCGGCCACCGCCAAAGCGCTGGCGAAGTTCGTGGCCAAAGGCGGCAAGCTCGTCTTCGTGGCCAAAGAACCGTACAAATCGCCCGGCTTAGTTAACCATGTCAAGAACGACAAGGCTGTGGCCAAGACCATCGCGGCGATGAAAAAAGCTCATCCGCAGCGTATTTTCACCGTGGCGGCGCCCCAAGACGACATCGTGGCTTGGTGGGGCGCCCTACAAAAGCAGTGCGACATAAAGCCCTACATGAACATCGACCGCCCTAACAAGTGCGTCAGTCAGATTCGGCACAGGGCGCCGGGCAAAGATATCTTCTTCCTCTCAAATGCCAGCCAAAATGAGCGGTTCCAGCTGAAAATCTCGTTCCCCGATACGAAAGGCGTTCCGCAGCTGTGGGATGCCGAAACCGGCGAGCGACGCCCCTTACCGGCCGATAAGGTCATGAGCATCGACCTGCCCCCTGCCACTTCACAACTGATAGTGTTTGAGGAATCCGACATCCGCCCGCTGATTGGTGTTGCGCCGGTGCCCACATCCGAAGACCTGCTGAAACTTAGCGGCTGGACCATGCGCCTCGAACATATTGACGGGGACGTTCAGACCCGCGACATTGACGAGCCTTTCGACCTGTCGCGTAATGCTGCGACCCGCTCATTTGCGGGGACGGTATATTATGAGAAAAAACTCGATAACGTTAGAGGCTACAGCATGGTTGATTTAGGCAAGGTTGAAGGCGTTTCGGAAGCATGGCTTGACGATGTGCCGCTGGGCGTACACTGGTATGGCCGTCATCTGTATGCGCTGCACGGCGATGCAAGCGGCAAGACGCTGAAAATCAAAGTAATAACCGTTGTGGGCAACTACATCAAAGCGTTGCCGCAGAACCATGCTCACGGCTGGGTACGCAGTGGCGGCTGGGCACCGATGGGGCTTATCGGGCCGGTACAGCTTATCGGGCACGGGCCGCTGATTGCATATTAATAATGAACAAATATCGGATATTATTCGTCGTCTGTATAACCTCTGCCTTAGTGCCGTTCAGTGGCAACTCCATAAATCTGGCTTTGCCTGCGATTGCGGCCGACCTGCAGATGGACGCCGTGTCGCTGGGCTGGGTCGTTACGGCGATGATGCTTCCGTCTGCAATCTTTCAGATTCCGCTGGGCAAGCTGGGTGACATTATCGGGCGCAAGCGGCTGCTGCTGACGGGCGTAGTTCTGTTTTCGGCGGCCGCGGCGGGCTGCGCCCTGGTAACGGCGGGGGCGTGGCTGCTGGTTCTGCGCGCGGTGCAGGGTGTTGCCAGCGCGATGCTGTTCGGGGTCTCGATGGCTATCATCACATCCGTTTTTCCCCCGCAGGAACGCGGCAAGGCGCTGGGCATCAACACCGGATTCGTCTATTTCTCGCTCGCGGCCGGTCCGTTCTTTGGCGGCATGTTAACGCACTATCTGGGCTGGCGGAGCATCTTCTGGGTTACTGCCGGAGCAGGCCTCGTTGCGGTCGCCGGAATCCTGCTGTTCATGAAGGCAGAATGGACCGACGCCAAAGACGAGCGGTTCGACTGGCGGGGAACGCTCGTGTATGCGGTGGCAATTACCGGCATCGTGTATGGCTTCGCGAAGTTGCCTGCGACTGTCGGCTTTTCGGCGCTTGCTGTGGGACTTGTCGCGCTGGCCGGGTTCGTGTTCCTCGAAAAGCGCCACACCACGCCGCTCTTTAACATCAACATGTTTATGGGCAACCGCGTGTTCCGCATGTCGCTGGTTGCCGCGCTGATAAATTATGCCGCCACGTTTGCCGTAGGGTTCATGTTAAGCCTGTATTTGCAATATATCAGGGGCTTTGACGCGCAGCAGGCGGGATGGTTGCTTCTGGTGCAGCCTGTATTCATGGCTGTATTTTCACCTTTGGCCGGACGATGGTCTGACCGGTATAATGCCGGTCGCATTGCTACCGTGGGCATGGCCGTTATTGTGGTATGCCTTGCCCTGCTGATACTGCTGACGCCACATACGCCCCTGCCGCTGCTCATTGCCGTGCTGCTGACGCTGGGAATGGGCTTCGCGCTGTTCTCCTCGCCGAATGTCAACGTCATTATGGGGTCCGTGGAGCGGCGCTATCTGGGGTTGGCCTCGGCCACTGCCGGCACGATGCGATTGGTGGGGCAGGCCATTAGCATGGGTATTACCATGATGATGTTATCCCTGTTCATCGGCTATAAGCAGCTCGCCGCCACTGACAGCGTCGCCCTGATGCGGTGCCTGCGCTATGCCTTCGCAGTGTTCACCCTGATATGTATTCTCGGCGTCTATACTTCGGCTGTGCGGAAAGAAAACCGACAGCCGGTTTGCGAATAGAATGAAAAAAATACTAACTTTGTACCTTTAAAATAATGCGTTTTGGATACTTTTGATGATTTGCGCCCCTATTATGACGGGGAAATTAATGCGGCGATGCACCGTATCGCCGACAGCGAGCATTTGCCGCGGCTGGTCTCATACGTCTATCCCGAAAGGGACCCTGACGACGTGCGGCAGCAATTGCGGAGCTATGTGTGTATTGAGGATTTTCAGCTGCAGGTGATGAGAGCAGTCAATGAGCAGGTTATTACTAAGAGCATCAGTAGCTTCCTCTTTGAGGGCTTTGACAGGTTAGACCGCAACCGGCGCTATCTGTTCGTCTCTAATCACCGCGATATAGTGCTGGACGCCATGCTCTTGCAGTATGCCCTCTTCCTTTCGGGACATCCGACCTCGGAAATATCTTTCGGCGACAATCTGATGAGTTCGCAGATTGTGATAGACATCGGCAAGTCCAACAAGATGTTCAAGGTCATCCGCAGTCGCAGTGCCAAGGAATTTTACGCCAACTCTCTGCGTCTTTCGCAGTATATACGGCATACGATTACCGAAAAGCGCGAATCGGTATGGATAGCCCAGCGCAACGGGCGCACAAAAGACGGCTGCGACGCCACCGAACAAGGCATTGTAAAACTGTTTTGCATGAGCAGCTCGCAGGAGCCGATAAGCGCTTTGGCGGCGCTGAACATCGTCCCCGTAGCCATCTCTTACCAGTGGGAATCATGCGACATACTGAAAACCAAAGAGTTATGCAGTCTGCAACGTAATGGAACGTATGTCAAGAAACCGGGTGAGGACATTAACAGCATCCTGACCGGCATTATGCAGCCCAAAGGCGCAGTAACAATCGTGGCCGGCGAGCCATTGACCGCCGAAATGCTTGCGCCGTTAGCCGGACAGCCCGGCACCCGCGTCAACAAGGCCGTAGCCACGCTCATTGACGCGCAGATTCACCGCAATTACCGGCTGACCTGTAACAACTACATCGCCTGCGATATGCTGTCGGGGCGCACCGACTTTGCCGACCATTATACGCCGGAGGAAAAAGCCCGCTTTGAAAGCCACTTCCGGCATGCGTTGGCCGCGAACACTGACGGGCACGATACTTTTGCCGAGATTTTCCTCGGTATTTATGCTAATCCGGTACGCTCAAAGGCGGCGCAGGAATGAGAAAAATTGCAGTTAACGTATCGAAAACATTTGCATTATAAACGGTTAACAGTTATGATTATTTTTTAAATGCGTTAACAGTCTATAATTTTTTCCCAGAACAGGGCAGGGGCGGCGCTGTCGGCAAATCCGGCTGCCCGGTAGAGCGCCTGTGCCTTGCTGTTGTCGGTGCGCACTTCGAGGCTTATGCGACAGTATCCGTTCTGTCGGCAGAAGTCGCTCAAGGCGTCGAGCAGGAAGCGGCCGACGCCTTGTCGCCGGAACTCCGGCAGCACGATGAGGTCATGGATGTTCAGTAGCGGTCTGGCTTTGAACGTCGAGAAGTTGCGGTTACAGTTGGCTAAACCCGCATATTGGCCGTCGCACAGGGCAAAGAAGCCAATATAGCCCGAATGTTGGCGCAATCCGGCGATGATGCGGGGCGCCAGCCCGACAGGCATCGGCGCCGACAAGCCCATCGCGTCCCGCATATAGGCGTCTAACAGGCGGACGACCTGCGCCGCGTGTTCCTCATCACTCAAGTCCACGCGAAGTAAGGATTTATTCATCGTTCCAAAATAAAAAGTTAGCAAAAGTAATAATTTTCATTGGAACAGCAATTTTTTTGCGCGTGGAAGCGTTTTTTTTTATATTTTTGCGCTGAATTTGAGTTAACCGTAAGTAGGGGGCTGAATGTCCCCTATTTTGTTAGTCAATTAAAATGATAGAAAAGGACAAAATAGTTCGGATTACTGAACAGATTCTATCAGAAAGTCAATTTCTTGTTGACGTCAGAATCAGTTCGTCAAACGTAATAGTGGTTACGATTGACAGCGACACGGGGGTTACCATCGATGACTGCATAGCAGTCAGCAAGTACATTGAGGGGCAGCTCGACCGCGCGGAGGAGGATTTTGAGCTACAGGTATCGTCCGCCGGGTTGGGGCAACCGCTGAAAGTCCTGCGGCAATACCGGAAGAACATCGGCAGGGAGCTGGAAGTAGTCCGTCGTGACGGCGTAAAGTTGACCGGCGTTCTGGAATCCGTCAGTGAAACGGGCATCAGGCTGGCAGTGCTGTCCGGCACGAAAGCCACCGGAAGAGGCGCGACACAGCCCGCTGAAGCGGTTACAGTGCCGTTTGACGAGATGAAGACCGCTAAAAACATTGTTAAATTTTAAAACAGAACGAGATGGAACCGATTAATCTTATTGAGACATTTCTTGATTTTAAAGACCAGAAAAACATCGACCGCGTCACGATGATGAGCGTTCTCGAAGATGTTTTCCGGAGTGTCCTGAAGAGGGAATACGGCAGCGATGAGAACTTTGCCGTTATCATCAATATAGACAAGGGCGATTTCGAGATATGGCGCAACCGCAAGGTGGTTGACGACAGCAAGGCGCTCATCACTGAGGGCGACGACAAGTTCGACCCTAATCGGGAGATTACGCTCAGCGACGCCCTGAAAATCGACGCCGATTTCGCGGTCGGCGACGAGGTTACCGACGAGGTGAAGATGCGCGACTTCCAGCGCCGCACTATCCTGACCCTGCGGCAAAGTCTGGCCAGCCGGATTACGGAATTGGAAAAAGACCACGTATATAATAAATACAGAGATAAAATCGGAGACATCGTTACCGGCGAGGTCTATCAATTATGGGGCAGTCGGCGGGAAATCTTAGTGCTGGATGACGAGGGCAACGAATTGGTGCTGCCCAAGGAGCAGCAGATTCCTACCGACAAGTTCCGCAAGGGCGACACCATCCGCGCAATCGTGTTTAAAGTGGAACTGCGAAACAACAACCCGCTGATTATCCTCTCCCGCACATCGCCGGTCTTCCTGCATAAGCTGCTGGAGCTGGAAGTGCCGGAAATCTTCGACGGGCTGATAACCGTCAAGAAAGTGGTGCGGCAGCCGGGCGAGCGAGCGAAAATCGCCGTAGAATCCTACGATGAGCGCGTGGACCCCGTGGGCGCCTGCGTGGGCATGAAAGGCTCCCGAATACACGGCATTGTCCGCGAACTGCGCAATGAAAATATCGATGTGGTGAACTTCTCCTCCAATACACAACTGTATATCCAGCGCGCATTAAACCCCGCCAAAATCCATTCCATGAAGATTGACGAGGAGACCAAACACGTGGACGTGTTCCTCAAACCCGAAGAGGTCTCTATGGCTATCGGAAAAGGCGGCCTGAACATCAAATTAGCCGGCCAGTTAACCGGCTACAACATCGATGTCTATCGCCAAAACGCCCAAATAGATGACGAAGACGTCAAATTGGACGACTTCTCACAAGCCAACCGCGAAGTCTATAATGACTACATCGACGACTGGGTAATTGACCGCCTCAAAGCCATAGGCTGCGACTACGCCAAAGACGTGTTGAAGATGAAACGCGACGAGCTGCTCCGCCGTAGCGACCTCGAAGAAGAAACCGTGGATAATATTCTGAAAATATTAAAATCCGAATTTGATAAAGATAAACTCGATTAAAAAACAGGCTTATAAGATTGTAATACAGACAGTATGAGTGGAAGCAATACAAGACTTGTCAAAGTGGCTCAGGAATTTAACGTTGGTACGCAGACCATCGTGGAGTTCCTCCATAAAAAAGGAATTGACGTCAATCCGAACCCCAACACGTGGATTACGGAGGATGCTTATCGTCTTCTTGAGAAAGAATACAAGGGCGATGTCATACTGAAGAAGGAGTCTGAAAAAATAAATTTTAAAAGCCCCCGAACCAAGAACGGCACCATCACATTGAACGACATCCAGAAGCCGGAGCCGGAAGACGAAAATCCCATGCCCGAACTGCGGATTACTAACGTGAACCAAAAGATGGACATTTTTAAGCCGACGCCGGTATCGCCTGACGATGCCGAACATACGCCGGGGCAACTGAAAATCATCGGAACCATAGACCTGGATGCATTTAACCGGAAATCATCATCCGGTAAAAAGCGGAAAAGGTCGGGACAGGGAACGCAACAGGCAGGGCAACAACAGGGACATCAGAAACCCCAAGGGCAGGGGCAACAGCAACAGAAGTCCCAGCAACGCCCCCAACAGCAGGGACAGCCCCAAAAAGGACAGCCCCAAGCGCAAAAGCCCCAGCCCCAACGCGACCAACAAAAGAAGCGCGACGAACAAAAGCCCCCAAAACAATCACAGGAGCCCAAGACAGCTCCCGCAACACAACAGCCTCTGCCGCCGGAACCGGCACCCGTACCGGAACCGGCTCCGGTACTTGAAACTGTACCGGCCCCTGTCCCCGAAGCTATACCGGCCCCCGAAGTACAGGCACCACCGGAACAGCCTGCAGAGCCGGTACTGATTGTTACAAAAATCCCAAAAATAGACGAGGTAAAAATCGTAGGCAAAATAGACCTCGAAGCGATAAATCAGCGTACCCGCCCGGCAAAGAAAGACCGCAAACAGCGCGACGAGGAACGCCGCGAACGTAAACGCCAGCGCAGAGCCGCCGAACAGCAGCAACAGCAACAACAACAGCAGCAGTCTGCCGCCGGAACGCCGCCCCGCCCGCAGCAATATGGAGACCGCCGCCAGCAACCGCAGGGGGGGCGTCAACAGCAACCGCAGGGAGACCGCCGTCAACCACAGCAGCCCCAACAGCCCCAAGGCGACGCCCAGAAACGAAAACGTCCGCGTATTATCCGCGCCGAAGACCGCGTAAACCTCGGCGACCGCAAACCCGCCGGACAGGATACCCGCCAACAGCAGCCTAAAAAAGTGCGGAAAATTATCCGCAAAGAAGTCAACGAAGAAGACGTCGCAAAACAAATTAAAGATACTTTAGCCCGTCTGACTTCCCCCAAAGGCAAATCAAAAAGCTCAAAATATCGCCACGATAAACGGCAGGCCGCCAGCGAACGTGCCGCCGCAGAAATCGAAAAACAGTCGGCCGAAAAGAACGTCCTCAAAGTTACCGAGTTCGTATCCGTCGCCGAACTGGCCGCCATGATGAACGTGCCGGTCAATGCCGTTATCTCTACCTGCATGAGCCTCGGCCATTTCGTATCCATAAACCAGCGCCTCGACGCCGAACTGATGTCGGTAGTGGCCGAAGAACTCGGCTATCAGGTCGAATTTGTCAGCTCCGAAATCATGGATTCCATCGAAGACGACGACCTGCCCGAAAAAGTGCACCCCCGTGCCCCCATCGTTACTGTTATGGGGCACGTTGACCACGGCAAGACATCCCTGCTTGACCACATCCGCAACGCCAACGTCATCGCGGGCGAGGCCGGTGGAATCACGCAGCATATCGGGGCATACCACGTTACCCTCAAAAACGGCGCCCACATCACTTTCTTGGACACCCCCGGACATGAGGCCTTCACCGCCATGCGCGCCCGCGGCGCCCAAGTTACTGACATCGCTATTATCATCATCGCCGCTGACGACGACATAATGCCCCAGACCGTTGAGGCCATCAACCACGCCCAGGCCGCCGGAGTGCCTATCATCTTCGCTATTAACAAAATAGACAAGCCCGGCGCCGACCCCGAAAAAATCAAGGCAGGATTGGCCAAAATGAACCTGCTGGTGGAAGATTGGGGCGGCAAATACCAGTGTCAGGAAATATCGGCGAAACAGGGCACCAACGTGTATGAGCTGCTCGAAAAGGTGCTGCTCGAAGCGGAAATGCTCGACCTGAAAGCTAACAAAGACCGCCGTGCAACCGGCACCATCGTAGAATCAACCCTCGACCGCGGACGCGGATATGTGGCAACGCTGCTGGTACAGAACGGAACCCTGCATCAGGGCGACGTGGTATTGGCCGGCCCCTATTACGGCCACGTAAGAGCCATGTTTAACGAAAGAAACCAGCGAATCCAGGAAGCCGGCCCTTCCGAACCGGTAATAATACTCGGATTGGACGGCGCACCACAGGCCGGCGACAAGTTCAACGTCATCGCCGATGAACGCGAAGCCCGTTCCATCGCTAACAAGCGCGAACAGCTGGCCCGTGAACAAGGCCTGCGAACCCATAAAATCGTTACCCTCGAAGAAATCGGCCGCCGTATCGCTATCGGCGACTTCCACGAACTCAACCTCATCGTTAAAGGCGACGTGGACGGCTCCATCGAAGCCCTTTCCGATTCGCTCATCAAGCTCTCAACCCAGCAAATTCAGGTCAACGTCATCCACAAGGCGGTGGGCGCGATTTCCGAGGCCGACATCAACCTGGCCAGCGCCTCCAGCGCTATCGTTATCGGCTTCCAGGTGCGGCCTACCCCGCAAGCCCGAAAACTCGCCGAAGACCGCGAAGTGGACATCCGCCTCTACTCCATAATATATGACGCCATCAATGAAATCAAGGGCGTTATGGAAGGCATGCTGGCGCCGGAAGTGAAAGAAGAAATCTCCGGCACGGCCGAAGTCCTCGAAATCTTCAAAATCACCAAAGTCGGCACTATCGCCGGATGTATCGTGCGCGACGGCAAAATCGTCCGCTCCTACAAAGTCCGCGTTATCCGCGACGGAATCGTGGTGCATACCGGCACTCTCGGCTCCCTCAAGCGCTTCAAAGACGACGTCAAAGAAGTGGTCAAAGGCTACGAATGTGGACTCAATATTGATAACTTTAACGACGTGCAGGTGGGCGACATGGTCGAAGCCTTCCACGACGTGGAAGTGGAAAAAAAATTGGCATAGAGAATAATTTATATTAAACGATTGTTAAATTAAAAACCAGAAAAGAGATGAGAAAAATAAGTATCCTCACAATGGCGCTGTGTATAATGCTCGGCGCCGCCACCGACCTGATGGCCGGAGGCAAAAGCAAAAAGAAAGACATCGGAATCCAGCTGTATTCCGTGCGCGACGACCTCAACAAAGACCTGGAAGGAACTATCGCCAAGCTCGGACAAATCGGCTATACCCATGCCGAAGCCGCCAACTATAACAACGGCAAGTTCTATGGCATGGACCCTGTGGCTTTCAAAGAGCTGCTGGCTAAGAACGGCATAAAACTCAAGGGCTCGCACACCGGCATAGACCTGCCAAAAGACGGCGAATGGGACAAAGCTATGGCCTGGTGGGACGAGTGCATCGCCGCCCACAAAGCCGCCGGATGCGAATGGATTGTCAAACCCTCAATGGGCGGCGACTCATACCGCAGCCTCGAAACCCTGAAAAAATACTGCGACTACTATAACGCTATCGGCGAAAAATGTAACAAGGCCGGAATCCGCTTCGGATACCACAACCACGCCAACGAATTTACAACTGTCTTGGACGGCCACACATTTTACGACTACTTAGTGGAAAATACCGACCCCAAAAAGGTCATGTTCGAACTCGACCTCTACTGGATTGTGGTGGGCGGAAAAGACCCGCTCGACTACTTTAACCGCTACCCGAAACGCTTCGAGCTTTACCACGTTAAAGACGAAAAAGAACTCGGCGCCAGCGGCAAAATGAACTTCGAACCGTATTTTAACGCCGCCAAAAAAGCCGGCATGAAAAACTATGTCGTAGAAGTAGAGCGGTACGACTACCCCCCAATCGAAAGCGTAAAACGTAGCTGGGAATTTCTCAATAATGCCCCTTACGTGAAGAAATAACGACGGTCGTTTCGTTGTTATATGACCATAAATTTTATTTAGTATTGTCTGCGCCACCAACCCGTGGCGCAGTTTTTTTTTCCGCAAAAATTACTGTATCTCTACAAAGACTGGTGCATGGTCGGAAAAGAACGCATCTGAAAAAATTGCCGCACTTCTCAACCGCGCTCTCATTGATTCTGTAACTATGTGATAATCAATGCGCCATCCGAGATTTTTCTCGCGTGAGCCGGCACGAAAGCTCCACCAGCTGTATTGATTCGGCGCAGTATTGAACTCTCGAAAAGAATCGACAAAGCCTCCCGCAATGAGTCTGTCGAACCATTCCCGCTCTTCCGGCAGGAAGCCGGACACCCCTGTGTGCCTTTCGGGGTGATTGATGTCAATAGGTTTATGACAAATGTTGTAATCGCCACAAATGACGAGATTGGGCCGTACCTTGCGAAGCGCGGCAAGATATGCCATAAAATCTTCGAGAAAAGCCATCTTCACGGCCTGACGAACATCGCCCGTCGTTCCGGAGGGCACATAGACGCAGATAACTGTCAGGTCGCCAAAATCAGCACGAATCACCCTTCCTTCGCTGTCGTATTCCGGAATGCCCGTACCGACAGTATAATTATCCGGCTTTATCCGGCTGAAAAGCGCTACCCCACTGTAGCCCTTTTTCTGCGCAGAATGAATTATCCGGTACGGATACCCCAAACTTCCGAATGTTATGGTATCAATCTGCTCAGGCTGGGCTTTTGTCTCCTGAACACAAAAAATGTCGGGCTGCTTCTCATCCAGCCATGTAAACATGCCTTTGGCCGCGGCTGAGCGGATACCGTTTAAATTGAAAGATATTATTTTCATAAAAAGATATGAACGTCATTAAACAAATAATTCTGCAAAATTAGCATATTATTTCTAATGCTTCCCTGTCAAAGCGAAAGTCCGGCCAAAATCAGAAACTTACTCAAGGAAAAAGCAACTTTGAGAATTGTGAAGGAAAAATTAAATTCAAATTGTGCCTGTCAAGGTAGAAGTCAAAAACAAAAGAAAGATATAAAAATTGAATGGAAAAGTTGTATCTTTGTCAGCGAATTTGAAAGTTACGGAACGGTATGAGGCGTTGGTAATAGGATATGATTTTTTATGTTTAAGCAAAATTATTCATGAGATACGCAAAGAAAGGCCGGTTACAGGCCGACATTGGGCGGCTGCTATGTACGGGCGCCGTATTGCTGGCGCTTATGGGCGCCGGAAAGAAGCTGACTGTCGAGGACATCGTTACGGGTGCATATTGGCGGCAAGCGACATCAGCTCTGCAACCTGTTGCCATACAGTGGAAAGATGCACAAACATACGTATATCTGCTGAACGACACGTTATGGGAAAAGTCGCTGAAAAAACCGGCCAAACCGACATTGACGCTGGCTGATTTGAACAAAAGTTCAAATAAATATGAAAAATTCCCTTCATTTACCCTGGGTTCACGCGGAATCCTGAACTTCGGACGGACATTGTTTAATCCCGAAAATCACCAAATCACCGCACTGCCTGCCGGAGCTGCCTCCCCGGACTTTTGCCCTGCCAACAACCGCTACGCATATCTGAAAGACGGGAACATTTTCGTGTCTGCCCCCGATGGAGAGCGGCAGGTTACCGCTGAAACCGATGCGGGAATTGTGTGCGGAACGAGCGTCCACAGGAACGAATTTGGCATACATAAGGGCCTGTTCTGGTCAAATTCCGGCAAATATCTCGCCTTCTATCGCATGGACGAAAGCATGGTTGCCGAATATCCGTTAGTGAACTTTATGAGCCGCGAGGCTACCAGCCACCCCGACCGCTATCCGATGGCCGGAATGACCAGCCACCGCGTAAGTGTAGGGATTTATAACACAGAAACCGGCACGGTGCTCTTTCTTGACACCGCCCCTGACGACCACTATCTTACCAACATTACATGGGCCCCTGACGATAAGTCAATCTATATTCAGGAACTTAACCGCGCTCAAAACGAGATGAAACTCAACCGCTATTCGGCAGAGACCGGCAAGCTGGAAGATACGCTGTTTACCGAAACCAGCGCCACCTATATTGAGCCGCAGCATCCGCTCTGCTTCTCTGAAGCCACCCCGACGCGGTTTTATTATCAGTCACGGCGGGACGGATGGAACCATATTTACCTCTACGATGTCAGCGGAAAACTGCTGCGGCAAATCACCCGCGGCGAATGGGAAGTTACCGACTTCTATGGCGACGATGCCAAAGGCCGCCATATTTACATTCAGGCCACTGCCGACAGCCCCGTTGAGCGGCACATCTATGAAGTTAACACTGCCTCCGGCGCCATGCGACGCCTTTCGCAGGGTGAAGGAATCCACAGCGCGACATTCTCCCCCTCAAAAACGAACTTCTTCGACAGCTATTCTAACTTCGACACGCCGCGCAATCTCGACCTGTGTAACCTTAAAGGCGGCAAAAGTAATCTGTCAAGCACTGCCGACCCGCTGAAAGACTACGAGCTTGGCGACAACCGGCTGTTTGCTATAAAAGCTGCTGACGGCAAAACCGACCTGTGGTGCCGCATGATTTTGCCACCTCACTTTGATGCCGCTAAAAAATACCCCGCCATAATTTATGTCTATGGAGGCCCTCATTCGCAGATGGTTAGCCGTCGCTGGCATAATGGTGCCGACCTGTGGCATTATTGGCTTGCCGAGAGAGGCTATATCGTATTTACCCTCGATAATCGCGGGACATCCTGGCGCGGACGCGACTTTGAAAATATCATTCATCGTCAACTGGGCGTCGTCGAAACGCAAGACCAGATGTGTGGCGTCGAATATCTGCGCAAGTTGCCCTACATTGACGGTACACGGCTGGGGGTACACGGCTGGAGTTATGGCGGCTTTATGACCCTGAACATGCTGCTGCGACAGCCCGGAGTGTTTAAAGCTGGCGTAGCCGGAGGCCCCGTGGTGGACTGGAAGATGTATGAGGTAATGTATGGCGAAAGATATATGGACACTCCCGAAGAGAACCCTGACGGCTACCGCGATACCAATATGTGCAACCATGTTGACGCCCTTGATGCACGGCTGCTAATCATTCATGGCGCCCAGGATAACACCGTGGTCATGCAACATTCCATGCAGTTTCTCCGTCAAAGCGTAGTGAAGAACAAACAGGTGGACTTTTTCTGCTACCCCACGCATCCTCATAACGTCGGCGGCATCGACAGGATTCACCTGCTGACAAAAATAAGCAATTATTTTTTTGATTGGCTGTGATTTTTTTTCGTAACTTGCGCCCGATTTTATGTCGAAGTAAATTTTGTAACGAATGGACGCCGAGTGGCAGCATCAACATATCGAAAATCATGACGATTTTTTGGGACTGACGGTCAATTCGGGCATAGAGCAGCCCGAATCGTTCAGCTCCGAATCTGTTACGCGCTTTTTAAGCCGTAAGCGCAAAGCATTGCTCTCCGTTGACGAGTATGTCAGGGGAATTTTGGAGGGCAATATTACCGTTCTCAGTCAGGCGGTTACCTTAGTAGAGAGCTCCAAAAAGGAACATCAGATTATAGCTCAGGACATCATTCTGAAATGTCTGCCATACAGCGGCAAGTCGTTGCGTATTGGCATCACCGGGGTTCCCGGAGTGGGGAAGAGCACGTTCATAGAGGCCTTCGGAAAGTTCCTGACCAATCAGGGGCGCCGCTTGGCCGTGCTGGCTATCGACCCCAGCAGCGAGCGCTCAAGGGGCAGTATATTGGGCGATAAAACCCGTATGGAAGAGCTGGCCGCTGACCCGCATGCCTACATACGTCCGTCGCCCTCGGCAGGCTCCTTAGGCGGGGTAGCCCGAAAAACCCGCGAAACTGTCATCCTCTGCGAAGCAGCCGGATTCGACACGGTGTTCATAGAGACCGTCGGTGTGGGACAAAGCGAAACCGTCGTCCATTCTATGGTTGACTTCTTCCTGCTGCTTATGCTGGCCGGCGCCGGCGATGAACTGCAGGGCATCAAGCGCGGAATTATGGAAATGGCTGATGTTATCGCCATCAATAAAGCCGATGGCGACAACATCCATAAGGCCGAACTCGCCCGCGTACAGTATAAAAATGCCATGCACCTGTTCCCCACCGCCGATTCCGGATGGACGCCGCAGGTATTCACCTGCTCGGCTTATGCTAAAACCGGCCTCGAACAAGTATGGTCCGCCATCAATGACTACACCAAATTGACTGGCGATAACGGATATTTCCGCTATAAACGCAGCGAACAGGCGCGGTTCTGGATGTTTGAAACCATCAATGACCGCCTGAAATCAGACTTCTATCTGAACCCCGTTATCAAAGCTGCGCTGCCCGATTTTGAGGAAAAAGTACAGCGCGAAGAAATAAGTCCTTTCAGCGCCGCCACTCAATTGTTAGAAAATTATTATCATCTTTAAATATAAGTAAATTTTTATGAGAAACGCATTATTTTTTTCCATAGTAGCGCTGAGCATCGCCGCCTGCCAGTCCTCACAGTATAAAATTGACGGCGACATTATTGGCCAGGACGACGGCACGGTATTCCTGATGAACCAGTCTGAAGAGACCGGCCAATGGGAGGTCATTGATTCTGCGGCGGTCAACAACGGGAAGTTCCATTTGCAGGGCGACTATTCCGGCGTACCTGAAATGTACGTGCTACGCCTGAACAGCGACGCCTATTTCGGACAGCTCTTTTTGGAACCGGCCTCCTTTAAAGTGAAGACCTGGAAAGACAGCCTCCAACAGCGGCGACCTCCGGTCATTTCCGGCGGCAAAACACAAAAAATATTCCAGGATTGGGAAGGCGAATACAACATCCTCGCGAAAAAAGTGCAGGAATACAACCAAAAATACAGAGAAGCACAGATGGGCGGCAAACAGGAAGACGCCGAGCATGTGAAAATCGATTTCGACGCCTCTATCGATAATATGAAGTTCTATACCAAGAACTTCATCATCGAACACCGCAATTCGACTATCGCTCCGTTCCTCATCGTAAACACGCGGCTGTACAGCCTTGACGACGCACGTGCCCTGATTGACACGCTCACCGGAGAGGCCGCCGAATCACGCTATGCCCGCATCATCCGCGACGCTATTGAGCGGGAAGACGCCAAACCCGGCGTCCGCATCGGCGGTACTGCCATCGACTTCACCCTGCATAATCCGGACGATAATGCCATTACGCTGTCATCGCTCTTCGGGAAATACCTGCTGATTGACTTCTGGGCATCCTGGTGTGCACCCTGTCGGGCCGAAAATCCTAATGTGGTGAACGCATACGCCACTTATAAAGATAAAGGATTTGAAATTATCGGCGTGTCGCTCGACCGCACCGAAGAAGCATGGGTGCAGGCCATCGCCGCCGACAAACTCGAATGGCCGCAAGTGTGGGACAAAGACGGCGCTGTCGGTACTAAATATGGCGTGGAAACTATTCCCGCCAATTTCCTGCTCGACCGCAACGGTAAGGTTATCGCCAAAAATCTGCGCGGCGAAGAACTCGAAAAGAAGCTGAAAGAGTTACTGAAATAATGACCAAATTCCTCTGTGTTTTTGCTGTAACTGCCGGACTGGTGGCCATAGCAATAGCGGGCATGGCTATTAAAATCCTGCTGAAAAGGAACGGGCGGTTCCCTGATACGCACATCGGCAATAACCCCGAAATGCGCAAGCGCGGCATAAAATGCGTCCAGGAGATGGCCAACGAATAAGGGATACCACTTTACTGTGGGCGAATCCCCCTGACAGCACGGATTTTGCGCACACTCGATGCAGCATGGACGATGTCCAATACTTCTATACAGTCAGTCGTGATACGGTAGATTATGAGATGTGCATCAAGGATAATATTTCGGTACATACGGCTCTTCGTTGCAAGATGCCGACATTCAGGCCATGCATGATAAGATGAGGAAAGCGTGGAGAGAACTTTGTCAATTTTCGTGTCGTAACGGTCGGCCTGTAAAGTGCGAACAGTTCTGCGCCACAGTCATATACTTTGGCGTTACTTTCACGAAATACAGAACTTATCTTCAGCGGTTTGCATCTGATTCTTTCTTCATTCGGCTGGCGTGATATTTCCGCTTCCATGCTTCAAAGTCCTTACGGTATTCTTCCAACGACATAAAAGGCCCCTCTTCGATGCGGTGGAAGTGTTCCCACCATTCTTCCTGAGAGCCATGGAACGGCACATTAGGGTCCCATCCGTCAGCCGACGAATTTTGGGGCTGTGCAGGCTGGTAAGCTACGGCAGGCTCGGCCACTTGCAGTGACTCGAATGTCTTTGTAGGGTATGGTTTCTTTTGCATAACCTGTTTGCTTTTGAATTACGCCACAAAGATAGTATAAAAAATTCAGATTATGCACAAGGCACAAAAGTATTCGGAACTTTATATTGCAGGGTGCGCCTGCTCATCCTAATCGTTAATTGCAATGCGGGCATAAAAAATCAGTCGGCGGTCTTTTTTCGCCTCGACAGATTTCCAGATGTCAGTGATATTTCGGGATACTTTTGCTTTAAAGACGGTTTTTCCGTGGGCTTTCACAGTCACAGGGCGGTCGAAATCAATCATGTCATCGTTGACGCCGATGAGCAGCGTATTGTAGTCGTTTTGCAGGACAGTGAACGTGTTGCCGGAGCGTTCCACTATTGCGGTGGCACCATTCCGGGGGTGTGTTTCGGCTGTTGCTAACCAGTAAAATGTGATTTGCGGGATTTCGTCTTGCTGCCATGCGACTTTTGCGGGTAGCGGGTTTCGCGTAAACTGTGCCATCCATGGAACAGCGATGGTGTCGGCGCGGTCCATCCAGTGGCCTTTTCCCGTAATGATGTGAGTTTCGTGGGCATAACCGCCCTTGTCGGCGATGGCCATACTGTCTAACCATGCCCCGTATTTGCGGGCTTCCTGATTCCGGCTGTAGGCGGCGTCATTAGCGCCCATCCATAGCATGAAGCCGATATTGCGGACATTCAGCAGGGATACCCGTCCCGGATGTCCGGCCATCATGCTGGCCGCGGCCCAGCGGTCGGCCATTCGGGGCGCCATTCGATAAACTCCGTCGCCGCCTGCGGAATAGCCGAGTATATATACGCGGTCGGGGTTGACGTCTTCGGCTATGATTGCGGCTCTGATGATGTGGTCGAAGAAGACGCTGACATGCGGCTGGTGCCACATGTTCCACGCATCGACGGCCGCACGGGGCGCCACATACACGCCTTCTGCAGGTTTATACAGCCGTATCTGATTGAGCCATTGGCCATCGTTGACCTCGACTGTGGTTCCGCCGCCCCCGTGCATTGAGATATACAGCGACCGGCCACCTTCCGGTTTCTCGCCGAAGATGCGGTATTCTATCGGCATAATCAGCGTATCGACACGCATACAGCGTGTGAGCCATTCATGCTTTAACTTTCGACGCTCTTCACGAAAAAAGTACGAATAAATATACCGTGCTGCTGAATCGGCCTCCGCTTTCGACAATGCGACCGATGCAAAATCCTGTGCCTCTATTGCACCGCGCCCGCCATCGGCAAGCCATTTCTGCAATTCGGCTACCGGCTGCGCTTTTATTTCACACAGACCGGCAAATACGAAAAATAAGAAAAAATATTGCTTCATTATGAGTAATCGGGTGGCAAAGATAGCATAAAATTTTCAATTACACACAAACGAATAAAAATATTGGCGAGGAAACAGCCCCGCCAATCCGTCCAACCGATGAGTTTTCTTATATTTGCAGAATATTTAACAAT
>JAISSS010000011.1 GCA_031272965.1 Bacteroidales bacterium
AGGCCGACTGCACGAAGCCGCGCTCGGACGAGAAGAGCTTCCAGCTCAGGCAAGGCGCCTGCGTCTCAACGGCAAGCGGGTTGGTCTGCTGCTCGCAGGTAAGGTCGTAAAGGGAAAAACTGCCCTTTGATGCACCGGTTACAGCCGTTGACAATGCTGCAAATAATAATAGAAAAGTCCTTTTTAGCATGGTACGTTCGTTCAATTGTATTTCAGGCTGCAAAGGTAGCGAAAAAATCGATTGGTCGGCTATTTCACCAATTTTCCGAAGAATTTGTATTGGTGAAAATCTGGCGACGGGGTGTCAATCGGGTTCCAGCTCAGGTAGTGTGGCTCCGCAGTTTTGTCGCCGCATTTATAGAAATTGGCACGGGCATCGAGGGCCTCAAACGAGGCTATTTCATCGAAGAGCAGGACGGCAGCAGGGATTTCCACATCGAGTGTCCAGTGGAAGTCGCCCTCTTTCGGCTCAATAGGGCCTTTGCCGAGCGATGGCTTGATGGTCAGCTGACGGATAACGGATTCCGGCAAGGCGACCCTGCCTGAGCGTCCGCGTCCGGAAGCCACTAAGGGTATGCCAGTGCAGCTAAATTCGAAGTTATAATAGCGGCCGTTACTGCGCGGCGAAAAGAAAAATTCCACACAGCTGTCTTCCCACACCCGCCCGTTTATTTGCGTCGCCATTGCGCGGATATATTTCTCATGCACCTCATAGCGCAGATACAGAGTGTCTTTTGATGCGGCGATGCTGAATTTCACATCAGGCTTGAGAGGGAAATCCGCCCAATTAACCGTGCTAATCGGGATAAGTTCCAAGGGCTTGTTTAAGTCAATTATTTTTTCTGCCATATTAAAAAGTTTTTTGTTTATAATGAACAGAGTGAACTCAATTTTTTGCACGCCCTGCGACGACCGTATAGAACGAGGCCACATCGAAATATTTTATAGCGAGTTCCCGCAGTTTTTCGGGGGAAATATTGAGTAAAAGTTCATGATATTGTTCGTAATAATTATAGTTTAATCCGAACACATGTACATTTACGAAAGCATGTGCCTGTGCAAAGGGGCCATCGAAGTCGCGCATCAGCTCGCCGAGCAGGTATTGGCGGACGCGGTCGAGTTCTTCCTCCGTAATCAGTTCGTCGCAAAGGCGCGTGATTTCCTTGAATATTTCCTGCACCACCGCCTTTTCGTGCGACTTGTCAACTTCGGTAGAAATCACTAAATAGCCGGCTTCATTGAGCCCGATGAGCGATGCTGTAATGCCGTAAGTATAGCCTTTTTCTCCGCGGATGTTGCGCATCAGGCGGGAACTGAAATACCCGCCGAGTATAGTAACAAGTATTTGCAGGGGAATATAATCAGGATGGTTTTTCCTGACCAAGACTTTCCCTACGCGGATAGCCGACTGTATTGCCCCCTGTTTTTCCACAAAGATATAATGCTGCTGTGCAGGTCTTATTTCGTATTTTTTTTGCGGTTCTATCGGATGCAGCGTCATGGCCTTGCCGAAATGCTCGTTGAGCAGGTCAACGGTTTCCTGCATCACGCATCCCGACAGCAGTATTTCGCTTCTGTCAACATGATAGAAGCGCTGGTAGAACGAGCACAGCAGGGCGCGGTTGATGTGCTCGAAGTCGGATTCCTGCAACGATTGCGCGTATGGATGTCCGCGTCCGAAGAGCGCTTCAATGAACTTTCTGTGACACAATATTTTAACCTTTTCAGAATCGACGAGAAACTTTTGTTTACGGCGACGCAACAGCACTTGCAGTTCTTGTTCGGGGAATATGGCGCCATTAACAATATCGGCCAATACCGGCAGTAATTTAGGCAGGTGCTTGGTGAGGGCGACCATACTGACCACCCCGATATGCTGGTCGGTCATCAGCCGTAATAAGGCGCCGTGAACGTCGAAGAGGTCGGCAAGCTGCCCCGAAGAGTAACGCTGAGTGCCTTCCTGCAACATGGTGTTGGTAATTGAGGCCTGTAACGGGCGGTCCTGGTTCCAAATTCCGGCATTGAACAGCAGGTCAACCTTGCATATCGGCAAGGATACGGTGGACAGCCGGTATGCAGGCAGCCCGTTATCCAGCCGACTGACCACCGGCTCGGTGAGATTGGGCTTTGCTAAGGGCAAAATTGGCGGAAACTGGGCTCTATTAATCATTTTGTCAAATAATTAAGTTGGGAACAGTTTTCCGGGCGGAATATGCGGGCGGCAGTGAGCATAATCTCTTCCGGCGTAACAGAGAGATATACAGACATCAGTCGGTTGATGAGCTCGGCGCCGCCGACGTTTTCTAAGGCGGCGAGCTCCTGGGCCATGTTAAGGTAGTTCAGCTGTGAAAGAATATATTCTGTTTCGAGTTTATTCTTCACCTTCTCGATTTCGGTGACCGGGATGAGCTCTGCTTTCAGCCTGTTCAACTCGTTCCACACGGCTTTTCGGGCAGTCTCTATCCGCACATGACGGGCCAGTTTGCCGCTGACCACCAGCAATCCGGGGTCGCTGTCGCCGGATATATATGAATCGATTTCCACAAAAAGCCGTTTTTCCATCACCATTTTTTGGTATAGGCGGGACGAGTTTCCACAGGCAAGAACGTCTGTAATCATGTCGCACACATAGTATCCACGCGTGTGTCGGGCGTCCATGTGGAAAGCAAAATACAGCGCATTATCCGGCACTCGGCGGCGGACGGTCTGCTCGCGGAAGGCGGTTTGTTCCGGCTCTTCCGGCAAGGGCTGTTTTATCACGTTACGCCGCGGCACCGGCCCGAACCACTTCTCGGCAAGCCGAAAGCACTCATCCGGCTTCACATGACCGCTGACGACCACCGCCGCATTATCGGGTGCATAATAGCGGAAAAAGAACGCCTTCACCTCATCAAGCGTCGCTAAGGCAATATGGCTGATGTCCTTGCCGATAGTCGGCCACCGGTAGGGATGCACCTGATAGGCCATCTCCCGCAGCAGAAACCACACATCCCCGTAAGGCTGGTTCAAGGTGCGCTGCTTAAACTCCTCGATGACCACATTGCGCTGCAAGGCTAAGTTCTCCTCGGAGAAATCAAGCTCCAGCATACGGTCCGATTCGAGCCAAAAACCAAGCTCAATGTTCGTGGCCGGCAACGACATGTAATAATTTGTCATATCGTTAGTGGTATATGCGTTGTTCTCGCCCCCAGCCTGCTGCAGGGGCAGGTCAAAATCGGGAATGTTTTTAGACCCGCCAAACATGAGATGCTCAAACAGATGGGCAAAACCCGTCCTGTGCGGCTCCTCATCGCGAGAACCCACATGGTAGCAGACATCCAAAGCCGCCATAGGGGTTGAATTATCAGGATAGACCAATATCTGCAAACCGTTTGATAACTGATGACGCACAAACCGTATCATTCAATGTAACGAGTTTCAACTTGCAAATATACTGAATTTTCGACCCAAAATGCGAAAAATTAGTTAAACACCACAATTTTTCTGATATTTTCTAAAGAATTAAACTAAAATTAAGATTAGATGTTCATAATTGTCTGAAACTTAACGCATCTATGGTGAAAAATCCCGCAGACAGCAAAAACCGCAACAAAATCGCGCTGTTAAATGCTATTAGTGAATTAATAAGTCAGTAACAGAAAGGTCAGAATGGCCAAAATATCGGTATCAGGAACACCGAAATCAGAAACATCAGGATGTTCAGCGGCAGCCCCACCCGCGTATAGTCGCTGAACTTGTAATTACCCAGCCCCTGCACCAGCAGGTTGGTTTGATAGCCGATAGGGGTGGAAAAGCTGGCCGAAGCGGCAATACATATCGCGATGAAGAACGGATGCGGGTCAACCTGCAACTGGGTGGCCGCCGAATAGGCAATGGGAAACAGCAAGGCCGCCGCCGCATTGTTGGTAATAACTTCCGTGAAGATGTTAGTTATCAGGTATATACTAATCAGTACACCTGTCGGCCCGAAAGATTTGGAGAAGTTAATAGCCGTCGAAGCGATTGCATCGGCAGCGCCTGATTCCTGCAGGGCTATACTGATTCCGAATGCGCAGGCAATTGTTATCAGCACGTCCCACGAAATAGCCTGTGTATATTTCCGGTTGGGCATGATGTTTGTAACGGCCATCAGGATGGCTGTCAATGCGGCAAAGAAGAACATGTCGGGATGTTCGCCGTTGATTTCCGGAAGCCAGTCGCTGACCGTGGCACCGATAATCATGAGCAGCACCAGCGCCAGGGCGATAAGGCGCTGACCGCGGTAGCGCGGGGGCGGCACCTCACCCACGAAAGAGGTGAGATAGAACATCTGCGAGCTACCCCAGTTTTTCGTAAAGTTGTCGTTAGTGAGCAGCATCAGACTGTCGCCTTCTTTCATCCGCACTGAGCCCGCATTTGACGAGATGTTCTCCCCGTTACGGTAAACAGCTAATGCCTGCGCCTGAAAATGCCCCATAAAGTCGAACTCGTCAATGGTCTGATTGATGCCCGGAAAACGCGAGCCAAGCACCACTTCTATCTGCTTCACGTCGGTACTCTTGTAGAAACTGCCGAAAGCGTCGAGCGCTTTGAGGCGCAGCAGCCGCCGATGAATAAGACTGTTAATATCATCCGATTTCACGCCGACCAGCAGCTTGTCGGCGGCTTCGAGCGTAAAACGCCCCTTATCGGTGTAAAGCATCTGGCCGTTCCGCTCAATAGAATGTACAACCATGTCGGGTAGCTGACGGCTTTTGCCGTTAACGATTTCCACACCGTCAAGGTCATGATTGGTGGGCAGTTCGGCGTCGAGGAAGTATTCTTTAAAGTCGCTACGGTGGCGCCGCGAATTTTCTTTTGCGCCGGGCAACAGCCTGTGCCCAATCAGGGCGATATACAGCAATCCCGCGATACATATCGGCACTCCGACACAGCCCAGCTCGAACATGCCCAGCCCTTTGATGCCATTTTGGAGCATCAGGCCATGTACCACCAAGTTTGTGGAGGTGCCGATGAGGGTACATATTCCGCCCATAATTGTGGCATATGACAGAGGTATGAGAAACTTTTGCGGCGACAAGTTCATTTTTTGCGCCCACTCTTTAATCATAGGTGCGAAAATGACCACCACAGGGGTGTTGTTCAGGAACGCCGAAATAGCCGACACAGGAAGCAGTGTTCGTAATTGGGTAAAAAACATCTTCCCGCGTCGCCGCGGCAGGAACGCCCGCGCCAGCACATTCAGACAGCCCGACTGCCGGATGCCCTCGCTAACTAAGAACAGCACGGCAACCGTTATCATGCCCTTGTTGGCAAAACCCGACAAGGCCTGCCTGCTCGTTATCACCCCGCCGACCATCAATACCGTCAGCGCGGAAAACAGAATGTACCCGGGACGCATCAAATCATACACCAATGCTATCAACATCAACGCTATCACGCCCACAACAAAATATCCTTCAAGTGTCATTCGCCTTTTTTCTTAAAAACTTTTCTTAAAATTTCGCGCGGCAAAGGTACGGCGATTCGTGCAGCTGAAAGTAAGCAAAAATACTTATTTTTCTCCCCGAATGTCCGAAAGGACTGTTTATTAGCCGGTTGTTGCTTGATTTTCTGTTGATATGTGCGGGTCGGGGTTGGGGTTGGACAGCTTGTTCGGTCAAGTCAGGAAAAGAAAAAAGGATAGCCCTTTGGCTACCCTTTTCTAACCTAACTAAACCAATAAAACTAATCAAACCTAAACTTATGAAATAAAATCTGGCACAAAGGTAAAGCGTTATTTTATAAGTTGTGTTACTTTAATATGAAATATTGTTTAAATAATTGTACAACATAATTATTTCACTGACAATCAGTAACTTATATTTTGTTAAATGTAATTAATCGCAGACTCGACAGTACTACGATTAACATTATGCCAACATCTGCGACGATAGCGAAGACAAGATTACTGAATCCGAGCAGCGACAGCGCCACAAAGAGGACTTTCACGGCCACCGCACCGACAGTGTTTCTACGGATAACTGTGGCTGTACGGCGTCCCAGACTGACGAGGAACGGTAGCAGGTCTATACGGTCGTTCATCAGGGCGATACCGGCGGTTTCAATGGCCACCGCGCTGCCTGCCGCCCCCATGGCAATGCCGACGGTAGCCGTCGCCAAAGCGGGCGCATCGTTAACGCCGTCGCCAACCATGGCCACACTTTCATGAGTGGCAAGCAATGCTGTTATTATACTCACTTTTTCATCGGGCAGCATTGCCCCGCGCCATTGCGCGATGCCCGATTGAGCCGCAACGGCGCCGACCGCCTCGCGGCTGTCGCCACTCAATAATACAGGTGTTATACCGAGCCGTTTCAGGCTGCCGACAGTTTCAATGCTGTGGGGACGCAGCCTGTCGCTCATGGCGATGGCGCCTTTCACAGCGCCGCCGCAGCACACGATTACGCAGGTCTTGCCTTCGATGGCGCGGACATCGACCCATTCCGCAATATCAGGGCTTATCTGGTGGCGGGCGGCGATGAACTCTTTGCTGCCAACGAATATTTGTTCATTTCCGCAATCAATGCAGGTCGCCATGGCGCCTTTTCCGGCGACGCTCTTAAATTGCGTAACCTCATGCGGGACAAAGCCCTCATTAGCGGAAGCCACGACAACAGCTTTCGCTAACGGGTGTTCGGAAAGACGCTCCGCCCCGGCGCTACAGGCCAGCAACTCCTCCGGCGACACACCTGCGGCAGGACGAACATCGGTAACCACAGGATGTCCACAAGTCAGCGTCCCCGTCTTATCGAAGGCCATGACCTTTACACGCGCCACCGCCTCTAAATATTTGCCGCCCTTAATGAGGATTCCCCGTGCCGAGGCATTGCCAATAGCCGCATACACGGCTACGGGCGTGGAAATCACCAAAGCACACGGACATGAAATCACCAGCAGCGATATTGCCTGATTCAGCCACTTGTGCAGGTCAAGATGCAGCAAAAAAACGGGAATAACGAACACACAGACAGACAGCAGCATGATTATTGGCGTATAAACGGCCGCAAATCGCTGAATGAATTTCTGGGCGTCCGAGCGATTGCTAAGTGCCGTGCGGGTCAGCTCTATAATTCGGGAATAAGTTGTGTCGGCGGCACGGCATGAGGTGGCAAGCTCAATGTAGCCGTCCATGTTCAGCGTTCCTGCATAGACGGTGTCGCCTTCCTTCTTGCTTTTAGGGATGGCCTCGCCGGTGATTGTCGATTCGTCCACCGTGGTGCTGCCCGCAGTTACCGCACCGTCAATGGGTATTCGTTCATGGGGTTTGACGCACACCACTGTTCCGGGGTCAATGAGGGTGACATCGCGCTGTTGTCCGTCGGGCAGTCGTGCGGTGCGCGGCGCCTGCACTGCCAGCCGTTCCAAGGCTTCCCGTCCGCCGGTTATGCCGATGTCTTCGAGGCGCTCGCCCAGCGTAAAGAGGGTAACCACTACAGCCGCCTCGCAGTATTCGCCGAGGATGAAGGCCGCAACGACAGCAATGGTAATCAGCAGGTTGATGCTGCTGAAACGCAGCCGTACAAGCGCTTCGAGGCCTTCCCAGAGCGTTTCATAACCCGCACAGAGTATCAATGCCACACACACTAACGGCTCGTATGGCCATGCAAGTCCGGCGCCGCACAAATCGGCAATTTCGAGGCAGACAGCCGCGGCCACAGCATAGAGCAGCCACCGAAATCCGCGACTGTTAAGAGGCAGTTTCATAGCTGTCGGCGGCTTATTCTGTGGCCTTCCACACGCCGGTGATGCGCCCGAACACTAACTTGTGCCAGTCTTTCACCTCGTTGTGCGCATCTACTACGAACTTGCGCCCCTCGTCGGTGAAGTAGTCATCGGGCGACACTGTCGTGATTTCGGTAAGCGCACATTCAATAATGAGTTTGGCCTCCTTATAGGCGATACTGCCGGACGGCGTCTTCACGGGGGTGAGCGTATGCTTTTTCATCTTGTCGCTGTCGCGTCCTGACGAGCTGCCGAACAGCAACACCTGTTCTTTATAAGGCTCGGTAAAATAAGCCATCGTGTAAATCTTCTCCCGCCGTATATATTCCAGCGTATAGCGATTTGCCCGCAGGAACGCCCATGTGGTCGGCTGGTTAAACAGTATGCCCCAGCCCCCCCAACTCGCCGTCATGGAGTTATAATCGGCCTCGCTACCGGCAGTTATCACGGTGAAGTCACGCCCGACTAATTTAAACAGGCTCTCCGAAATATCCTCCGGCTGAATCGACCGGAACAGCGTATCAAACGGCAAGGCCTTCACATCGCGCGGCAGCTTCACGGAATCCGAGCTGGCGAGGGCATCCGAATTGCCCGTTTTGCCGTCCGCCTTCTGTGACTGCTGGCCGCATCCGGCAAGCAATACGGCAATAGACATAAACAAAAATAATTTTCTCATCTTTCTCGAAGTTATGTTCGTGTTACAATTAAGGTATATCATAAATAAAAATTATATTCAAAGTATCGGCACAAAAAGCGGTTCGTGGTCTTTTTGCTGCACAATGTGAACACGGAAGTCGGGGTCTTCTAACTTGTATTCTTCACGGATATGGCCGCCGCGACTTTCCTTGCGTAACAGCGCCCCGCGCACAATGAGCTCACAAATAGTGATTATCTGTCGGCATTTCAGCAGATTATAATAATTTGTCTCTGCGGGGATTTTAGCGCTGATTTCTTCGAGGCGGGTAAGGGCATGAGAGAGTTCGGCTTCCTGCCGGATAATTCCCACATTTGTGGACATCAGGTCGGCAATTTCGTTTTTGATTTCGAGGAAAAAGAGTTCGTTTTTTTTGAGGTTCAGCATTTCTTCCGGCATTGGCAAAGGGGTCGTCGCCGGATGCAGGCTTGCTGCTTTTTCGCTGGCGCGTTTGCCGAACACTAAACATTCGAGTAGCGAATTGCTGGCCAGGCGGTTAGCGCCCATCACGCCGGTTGAGGCGACCTCGCCACAGGCAAACAGCCCCGGTACGGTGGTCTCGCCGTTCAGGTCGGTCTTTATGCCGCCAACCATATAATGTGCCGCAGGCGCCACCGGCAAGAGGTCGGCAGTCATGTCATAGCCAAATTCTTTAAGTTTCCTGTATATATTTGAGAAACGGCTTTTTATTTTCGCGGAATCCAAATGCCGGAGTGACAGATAAACAAAAGGCTGGCCGTCTTTTTTCATCTGCTGATAGATGGAGAAGGCCACCACGTCGCGGGGGGCGAGTTCGGCTAAGGGATGTATGGCTTTCATGAAGCGCTCTCCGGCTTTATTGAGCAGCCATGCGCCTTCGCCTCTGACGGCCTCGCTGATGAGGAAGGCCTCCTGACTCTCCACACACAGCGCGGATGGATGGAACTGGATGAACTCCATATCTTCAATCCGTGCGCCCGCATCCCAGGCTAATGCTATGCCGTCGCCGGTAGCGGTATGCGGGTTCGTGGAACGGCTGAAGATGCGCGACAGGCCACCGGTAGCCAAAATGCAGGCCGCCGCCTCAAAAAGCGTATTGTTGCCTGTGAGAAAATCAAGCGCCTGTACGCCCGCACATCTGCCATTGGTAATCAGCAATTTAGTAATTGAATGATATTCAAACACTTCGATATTTTTCTGCTCCAGCACTTTTTTCAGCATGAACAGTGTCAGCTCGCGGCCGGTGGCGTCGCCGTCAGCATGAAGGATGCGGCGTTTGCTGTGGCCGCCTTCCAATCCGAGTACAAGTTTGCCGTCAACGCGGTCAAAAGGCATCCCCATTTCAATCAGCTCGCGGATGCGCTCTCTTCCCTCATTGACGAGGATGTTTACGGCTGTTTCTTCGCAGAGACCGCGTCCGGCGATGACTGTATCTCTGGAATGTAAGTCTGGAGAATCGTCATCGCCTATTGCTCCGGCAATACCGCCTTGTGCATAGTAAGAGTTGCTGGTATCAAGTTCCGACTTGGTTATCAGCGCCACCGTGCCATGCCGCGAAGAGTGGAAGGCGGCAGTGAGACCGGCTAATCCGCTGCCGACAATGATTGTGTCGAATTTTTTGATTAGCATGGCCGGTTATTCTATTGTTACCGCAATATTAAGTTCTTTAAGCTGCCCGTCAGAGATGGACGACGGAGCGTCGTTCATCACGTCGCGGCCGGCGTTATTTTTTGGGAAAGCAATCACATCGCGGATACTGTCGAGGCCGGCGAACATTGACACGAGGCGGTCGAAGCCGAGGGCAATACCGGCGTGAGGGGGGGCGCCATAGCGGAAAGCACTAAGCAGGAATCCGAACTGCGCCTCGGCAGCCTCCGGCGTAAAGCCCAGCAAAGAAAACATCTTCGACTGCAAGGCCGACTGAAAAATCCGCACCGAGCCGCCGCCGATTTCCACCCCGTTGATGACCAGGTCGTAGGCATTGGCACGGACGTCGCCCGGAGCGGTATCTAACAAGGGCACGTCTTCCGGCTTGGGTGCAGTAAACGGATGGTGCATGGCATAAAAACGCTGCGTCTCGTCATCCCATTCCAACAGCGGAAAATCAATGACCCACAACGGTTTAAAAGTGGTCTTATCGCGCAGTCCCAGCCGATTCCCCATCTCAATGCGCAATGTGCCCAACGCCTCTAAAGTGTGCTTCTTTGCGCCTGACAGGATGAGCATCAATGCCCCCGGTTCCGCCCGCATGAGGGCAGCAATATTGCGCAGCGCCTCTTCGGAATAGAACTTGTCAACCGAAGATTTCAGCGTACCGTCAGCGTTATATTTGATGTAAACCAAGCCTTTTGCCCCTATTTGCGGG
This sequence comes from Bacteroidales bacterium, assembly GCA_031272965.1. Taxonomy (GTDB): domain Bacteria; phylum Bacteroidota; class Bacteroidia; order Bacteroidales; family Prolixibacteraceae; genus JAISSS01. Next base: position 10,782 of record JAISSS010000011.1, read on the forward strand.
CGTTTTACCCATTCGGTCAGTTCGTCAAGTTGCTTGCGGGTATATTCGGCCGCGCCCGATGCACAGATGCCGCCGACGTATTCGGCCTCGTCGAACACCTTAAAACCGTAACCTTTAACAGTTGCAGTGAGGTCGGTCAGCTTCATGTCGAAACGTATATCGGGCTTGTCGGAACCGTAGCTTTCGGCAGCTTCCCTGTAGGTCATACGCGGGAAGTCGCTCAATGTCAATCCCTTAACAGAAAGGAACAGATGTTTTGTCATAGCCTCAAAGAGTTTCAGCACGTCTTCCTGCTCCACGTATGACATTTCGCAGTCCACCTGGGTAAATTCCGGCTGGCGGTCAGCCCGCAGGTCTTCGTCGCGGAAGCATTTCACAATCTGGTAATAGCGGTCGAAGCCAGCCACCATGAGCAGCTGCTTAAAGAGTTGTGGCGACTGGGGCAGTGCGTAAAACTGTCCGGGGTTCATGCGGGAAGGCACCACAAAGTCGCGGGCGCCTTCCGGGGTGGATTTCATCAGTACGGGTGTTTCGGTTTCAATGAACTTATGTTCTTTAAGAAACGAGCGGATTGCGTGAGCCATGTCGGCGCGCAGTATGAGGTTATTGCGTACAGGGGCGCGTCGCAGGTCTAAATAGCGATATTTCATGCGGATGTCGTCGCCGCCATCGCTCTCGTCTTCGATGGTAAACGGCGGCACTTCTGACGGGCTTAACACATTGAGTGTCAGCAGCTCTATTTCGACGTCTCCGGTAGGCAGATTGGGGTTCTTGCTGGAGCGCTCGCGCACGGTTCCGCTGGCCTGTATTACAAACTCACGTCCTATTTTGCGCAGGCTTTCTTTCACTTCCGGCGTGGAATTTTCGTTGCCTACCAACTGGGTAATTCCGTAGCGGTCGCGCAGGTCAACAAAGGTCATGCCGCCGAGTTCGCGTTTACGCTGCACCCATCCGGCCAGCGTAACTGTAATGCCCTGACTGTCCATGCGGAGCTCCCCGCAGGTATGTGTTCTGTACATATTTGGCGTTTATTTTTAAAATTGAGTGCAAAGATAGCATAAAATTTTCAATTACACACAAACGAATAAAAATATTGGCGAGGAAACAGCCCCGCCAATCCGTCCAACCGATGAGTTTTCTTATATTTGCAGAATATTTAACAATA
>JAISSS010000048.1 GCA_031272965.1 Bacteroidales bacterium
CTTGGCAGGCTCATTCCCGCGCTTTTTGCACTGAATCCGGATTTTTTGCCTGACTGTCAGCCCTCCGTTGAGGCTCTGTACAGAATAAGCCTCACCGCACTGCATTTTACAGCGAATGGCGCCATCATTCCGCAAATAGTACAGACAGAAAATAAAAACTTTATCATCCGGTGGCTGCCTGCCATGATTGACCGGCGAGTCAAGAGTATCACCGAAAAACTCGCAGCGCTTTTGCCGGATAATCTGCTGCTGATAAAAAAGACAGTGCGCAAGAAGGAGCAACTTTTACAGGTCGCGAACCAGACCGTAGAGCTGCTGTCACTGTTCATTTCCACATTCGTAAGACAGCTTTCGCTGTTGAAGGACGATTTATTTGAAAATCTGTTTTTCCAGCAGCAAAAATACGCTTTTGGAGGAATTGCCGAAGACGCATTAAGTGGCGGCATAAAAGTATGGCTTGACCGCTACTATCTTACGGCAGAGCAGTTTAAACCTGTTATCACAGTATCCGAAACGCCGACAGACGATTTTGAGGTGTCCATTTTGGTGGAAGACGCCACACAGCCGGAACAGGTGCCAACGCCGCTGAAAGATGTCCTGCAATTACAGCAGTATGAGCAGCACCGGTTCAAAATATTGCAGTCAATATCTCTGCTAACGCCCTTTGTACGCGGATTGGATACGTATATCAATCTCGGCGGCACTACTCCTGTACTGTTTGACCTTAACGAATTTACGCCGTTCCTGCTCGAGATTTTGCCTGCAATCCGCCTCTTGGACATAAAAATACTGCTGCCCAAGTCCTTACAGCAACTCATCCACCCGAAAATATCCATGCGTTTAAAGAAGAAATCTGCGGGTGCAAGCTTTCTACGCCTCGACGAGATGCTCGCTTTCGACTGGCAGGTGGCGCTTGGAGACCAGCTCGTGTCGCCCGAAGAATTTGAAAAATTGTTCACAAATGCCTCAAGGCTGTTCAAATTTAAGGAGAATTATATCTATGTAAATGATACTGACCTGGAAAGACTCCATAAATCAATGACTTCTGAAAAGCCGATGAGCGCTTATGAGCTGCTGCAAACGGCATTAGCCGAAGAATACGAGGGCGCTACGGTGTCGTTGACAGACGAGGTAAGGGCCATTATTACCGACCTCACTTCTGCCGACAATATTGCTTTGCCACAAGGAATTACCGCCACTTTACGCCCCTACCAGGAACGCGGGTTCTCGTGGATGTATAAAAATTCCCGCATCGGATTTGGCAGCATCATAGCCGACGATATGGGGCTGGGAAAAACGCTGCAAGTGATTTCCATACTCCTGAAATTCAAGGAAGAAAACGCCATCAACAAAAAGCACCGCGCATTAGTTGTCGCGCCAACCGGCCTGCTAACCAACTGGCAGGCGGAAATAGCCAAGTTTGCGCCATCGCTGTCAACGCACATCTTCCACGGAACACAGCGCTATTTGAAAAACTTCGACGCTGACGTCATGCTCACAACATACGGCATCCTGCGCAGTGACCACGAACTGCTGAAAAAGCAGAAATGGCAGATAATGATTATTGATGAAGCGCAAAACATCAAGAACCAGGATACAGCACAAGCAAAAGCCGTAAAATCCGTTCCGGCAAACATCCACATCGCCATGAGCGGTACGCCTGTCGAAAACCGCCTGAGCGAATTCTGGTCAATTATGGACTATACAAATAAGGGCTATTTGGGAAACCTGAAAACGTTTACAGAAAAATATGCCACACCGATACAGGTGTTTAACGACAACCATGCGATACGGAAATTCCGGAAAATCACAGCACCATTCATGCTCCGCCGCATGAAATCCGACAAAACAGTCATCTCAGACCTGCCGGATAAAATCGAGCAAAATCAGTTCGCCACGCTCACCAAGCAGCAGGCAGCGCTGTATCAGAAAACCATGCAGGCGGCAATGGAAGAAATCGAAGGCATCGAAGGACAGGACAATCAAACGCTGTTTAAACGACAAGGACTTGTGTTACAGATGATTATGGCGCTGAAACAAATATGTAACCATCCTGCACAATTCCTCAAAGACAAAAAATATGACGCCACACTTTCAGGCAAGTGCGAACTGCTGTTTGAACTTATTGACAGCATCACCCAAAGTGGCGAAAAAGTCCTGATTTTTACGCAGTTTACCGAAATGGGCGCCATGCTCGAGAAATTTATCGCCGAGAAATTTGACGACAAGCCTTTGTTCTATCATGGCGGCTGTACCCTAAAACAGCGCGAAGAAATGGTACAGCGGTTCCAGAACAACCGCGCCGACCGGATTTTCATACTGTCGCTCAAGGCAGCCGGCACAGGTCTGAACCTCACCGCCGCATCACACGTCATCCATTATGACTTGTGGTGGAACCCCGCCGTGGAGAACCAGGCCACCGACCGCGCCTACCGTATAGGACAAAAACAAAACGTCATGGTACACCGCATGATTTGCAAGAACACTTTTGAAGAAAAAATTGATGAAATGATTCAGAATAAAAAACATTTAGCCGACATGACCGTTGTATCCGGCGAAAACTGGATAGGCAGACTGAGTAACAGAGAATTACGGGAACTGTTCTGCTAAATCATTGCTTGTGATTAAAAATAAAGGAGGAAACATATATGAAACAAATGCTCACAATACTGTTTTTGGCAATAGCTGTTGCCGGTCATACGCAGAGCGATTCGCTGCCCGCGTACCTGCACACCGCCGCACAGAACAACCCCGGCGTGATGGCGGCGTTCCATGCTTACGAGGCGGCATTGCAGAAAGTCCCGCAGGCTGCCGCTCTGCAAAATCCGACCCTCGACGCGGGGTTCTTCCTCAAACCGATGGAGCTCGTTGAAGGCCGACAAATCGCCGACTTCCGGCTGATGCAGATGTTCCCCTGGTTCGGTACGCGGAAAGCCGCACGTACCGAAGCCCAAAATGCAGCACAAATGGCCTTTGAAGAGTTCCGCAACTCCCGCGACCAGCTATTTCTTGACGTCTATACTCAATGGTTCACACTTTGCCGGTTGCAACAGCAGGTAGCCAACAGCCGCGCCAATCGCAGCCTGCTGGCACAGCTTGAAACATTAGCCCTGCAAAATCCGGGAACCGCGTCCGGCAATTCACCCCAACCCAACATGCGCACTGCCCCCGACAATTCAACGCCTGCATCCGGCAGCTCAATGCAGGGGATGAGCATGGGCAACGGACAACAGCCAACCACAACCGCTACCGCTACCAGCACAGAAATGCCCAATAACAGCATGGGAACAATGAGCGGCAATACCTCGTCCGGCATGGCCGACGTGCTGCGCATCCAGATGGAAATAGCTGAAACAGACGCTAATACGGAAATATTACTGTCGGAAATAGCAACAGAAAAGGCGCGGTTTAATGCACTGCTAAACCGCAGCGCTGACAGTCCGGTGGAATTGCCCGATACCCTGCTGCAAATACCATTCCAGCTCGACCTCAACGCCACCCGCGCTCTGATTGACGCACAAAATCCCATGCTCGCCATGCTTGACGCGCAAGAACAGATGTATATTGCCCAAGCCGACATGCAGCGTAAAATGAGCTATCCGATGTTCGGCATCGGAATTGACTATATGCTCATTGCTCCATTGGAAGCCAACGGTTCAATGGGCAGTTCCATGTCCATGAACGGCAGGGATATGCTTATGCCGATGTTATCCATTACGCTCCCGATTTGGCGCGGGAAATACCGCGCTCAACAACGTGAAACAGCCCTGCTGCAGCAGTCAGCACGCGAAAAACGCCAAAACGAACAAAACCTGCTCGAAGCAGAACTCCGCCGCGCCAGCTATCAGCTTGACGCCACTGCCCGCCGCACAGCGCTCTACCGCCACCAGTCAGAACTCGCCAAAACGACTTACAACATCACGGTCAGCGAATTTTCAACAGGCAAAAACACTCTCGCCAACGTGATTCAGGCGTCCCGACAACTCCTCGATTACGAACTGAAAATCGCCGAAGCCACTGCCAATTACAATACAACAGTTGCAGCAATACAGAAACTTATTGCAGGATTTAACAACGATTAGCATGGCAAACGAGAATTTACAAAACGCAAACAAAGCAAAGACGAGTTCTACACGCAACTCTCTGATATTGAGAAGGAAGTGAAGCATTATACCGAACATTTTCGCTGTTCCGCCAATACGTGGCACAACTTGTGAGATACGGCAAAAAAACCCCGGCAAAGCCGAGGTTCATAAATAGATTATCGAAAAATTACTATTTCAGTTCCTTGATACGGATGTTCCTGAATTTCAGGTTAGAGCCGTGTCCGAGGAAGCCTATATGTCCGCTGGGGTTGAAGAGGCCGGGATGATTATTGTGGTCGGCAGTACCGTTTTTAGTAGCTTCCTTGAGGTCGGCATCAACAATCACTTTGCCGTTAAGGGTAACTTTTATACGGGTACCTTCGGCGCGGATTTCTTCGGAGTTCCATTCTCCCACAGGTTTCATGGCGCCGTGTTTGGCGGGCACTATGCCATAAATTGAGCCGTGATGCTGATATGGCTTGATGTCTTTATACACGGGGTGTTCGCAGTCGAGAATCTGGATTTCCATAGCGCTGTATGCGGCGTCGCCGTTCAGCGGAGCGCGGATACCTATGCCGTTATTGGCGGCGGGGGTCAGCTGGAACTCAAAGCGGAACACGAAGTTGGCATATTCTTTGGCGGTCATCAGGTTTCCGTAGCCGCTGTCATTTTTCTTTGGCGCCACCACTATCACGCCGTCTTCGACAGTATAAGTAACCTTGTTCCCGACCCAGTTGTCCAGGTCTTTGCCGTTAAACAGGAGTTCAAATCCATCGGCGGCTTCAGCCTTGCTGAGGGTTGCCGTTCCCGCATCGCTACCGACTTTATCGATATATTGCTGGATATCAATCTTATAATACTGACTGTCTTCGCCTGAGATTTTTTCTTTTACTGTGGTCAGGATGCTTTTCACCTCGTCCCCTTTCAGTCCATCGCTTTCGCCGGGTGTTGGCAGAGCTATTTTCATGGCGGAGAACGCGGCAGGGGTGCTCAGGTCGCTGTCATCTAAAAACTTGGACACAAACAGCAGTCCCGACAGCGATTTCACTTGTGCGGCAGCCTGTAGAATCTTCGACTTGTCGGCAGTGGTCTTTGCAGCCGACATAATTTGCTCTAACTGGATGAGTTTCGTGTCGGATGTGAGCGACTGGCTGCCGAGCAGCCGCAGATATGCGCCGAGCGATGCTTCCGCCGAGCTGCTTCCACTTCGGTATTGGTTATACAGCAGTGATAATACGGAAGGATTTTGCCAGTTAACTAATGCCTTGGCGGCCGCATCCTTTTCTTCATTCGTACCTTTTTGCAGTATGGAAGCGATTTTTGCCTGCGCATCACCGCTCTTTAAATAGGGCAGTAATGGAACTAATTTCGCAGTAAGTCCTTTAGCATCAATCTTATCAAGCACCAACGATGAGGCAGGCACATTGTCGGCGGCTGTGTACAGATTGATGAGGGTATTTTGCAGCGACGATATTTCTTCGGGCTTGGAGGCTTTTTCGAGTGCGGTAATCAGGGCGGCGGTATTGTCGGCGCGGGCAGTTTTAGCGAGTGCGGCGAATGCGGCAGCTTTCACATCGGCATTTTGCGAAGAGATGCTGCTTTGGGCGAACTTGAAGAGCGCGGGCGTAGCGCGGGCGGCAGCTAACCGCAGCAACATGGCGCGTCCGTCGTTGTTCAGTTCCAACGGCTCAGGCGCCACTTCAAGCAGCGTTTTGTCAGTTACCTTGTTCAAAAGGACTTGTTCAATAGCCTTATAATCGGAATCAACCAGCAAATCCTGCTTGTTAATTAACAGGTTTGACAGATAAGGTATTGTGATTTCGTTGTTCTTGTCGTATGCAGACAAGGCGGTGATTGCGGCCTGCCGAACAGAGGCGTCGCCGGACGTGAGCGAGGGGGCAATCATATATTGCAGCACACCTGCACCGGATGTGGAACCGAAAGTCGAAAGCAGTTCGGTTTGCAGTTCGGGAGTGGACTTGCCGAACAGCGACGACCATTTGCCGATGGTGGAAGGCGCATATTCCTTAGCGATGTTCAGCACCGACTGCCGATATGCCTTGTCGTCCGATTTGATTTCTTTGAGCAGAGTCGGAGTAAGTTTGAACCCTTGTGTCTGGCCGAGCAGTTCAAGAGCTTCTGAACGATAGTGCAAAACATCGGAAGACGTGCAGTTTTTCAGCGCTTCTTTTGCTATTTTGTCGCCCAGTTTTTGGTTGCCGTTCCGGCTCAGCTCGGTAGCATATTGCAGGTACGACAGCACGGCGTTGTTGGCATCGGGCCTGTATCCGGCCGCTTTGACGGCACCCTGAAAATACTTCAGCGATTTTGCGCTGCCAATGCTGGCCAATGCCGACAGGGTTTGTTTAGACGGCTGTAGCGACAGCAGTTTCTCTTCGGCCGGTTTATATTTCAGCTCACCGAGTGCCTTGATGAAGTCGGGCTGGTCGGTGGTAGCCGCGAGTATTTGTCGGGCGGCGGCGTCAGTGCCGATAGTAGTCAGTGTGGATAGAGCCGCATCGGAGGTGGCGCCGTTGAGGTATGCACCGAGCGCCGTCACGGTGGCATCACCGCCACAGAAAGCTAATTCGCGGATGAAATAGTCCTTCACTTCGGCATTAGAGGCCTTGGCGAGAGCAGCCAACAGCGCCGATTCTACCGGTGCCCGAAAATCCCCGTTGCCGGGGGCGCCTGCATAGCGGGCCAGACTGCTGATTGCATACCGCGCCTGCAAATCGGAACCATCACTCGATGGCACAATCAAGGCGGCAATGCGGGCGATGCCGTCCTCTCCCAGACTGCTGTACTGGTTAATGAGGCTCGCTACCTGCTCATTGCTACGCGCCGGAAGCTGTGCCAGCAGGTCGGCAATTTTTGTCTCCACGGTGCGGTTGTCCTGTGCGGACAGACTGACTGTCAGCGATAACGCAAACAGACAGGTAAAAATATATTTAATTTTCATCTTTTCCTGTATTATAATTATCAAATTTTCCATTCTCCACGCATGGGCTGGTTAATGAGTTTGTTAGCTTCCTCGTCGTTGACAAATTCCAGTTTTTCGGGGTCAAATTCGAGGTTACGGCCGAGGCGCAAGGCTACCACCCCCATGTTGACGATGGTTGCCGAGCGGAATCCGTTCACCTCGTTGAGGGCGAATTTCTGGCGTGTCTTCACGGATTCACTGAACAGGGTAATTTGCGGGGCAGGGTCTGGCAGCGAATCGATGAACTGTTGCAGATTGGGGATTGTGGAACGAAATCCCTTGTATATTTTGCCTTTCGGCCCTTCGATATATGCGGCGTCCTTGTCGGCATTCGCGCCGTCGAGGACGATTTGGCATCCGTCGTCGTAAGTATAAGTGATTTTACGCCACGTACCGATAGCGTCGTAATGCTGTTGGGGGGCGTCAATTTCCACTTTTACGGGGCTGGTATTGTCCTTTCCGAGGAAGTATTGCACGGGGTCAATGTAGTGTTGTCCCATGTCGCCGAGACCGCCACCATCATAGTCCCAATAGCCGCGGAAAGTGCCGTGAGTACGGTGCACGTTGTACGGTTTTTTAGGAGCCGGACCGAGCCACATCTCGTAGTCTAATTCAGGCGGCACGGGTTGGGGCTTCAGACCGGTTTTGCCAACCCAGTAGAACTTCCAGTCGAAGCCGGTAACGCCGCTGATAGTAACCTTGAGGGGCCATCCGAGTACGCCGCTTTCGATGACCTTTTTGAGGGGCTTTACGGTGGTTCCCAGACCGTAGAAATTGTCTTTAAAGCGGAACCACGTGTTGAGGCGGAACATGCGACCTGTAGCGCTGATAACTTCCATTACGCGCTTGCCTTCGCCGATGGTGCGGGTCATAGGCTTCTCGCACCACACATCTTTTCCGGCCTGCGCCGCCATTACCGACATGATTCCGTGCCAGTGCGGAGGCGTGGCTATATGTACGATGTCAACATCTGTGCGTAACAGCAGCTCGCGGAAGTCGGCATACCCCTGTACGCCGGAACCGACCCTGTTGAGTACGTTTTCCAGATGCTTCTTATCGGCATCGCATATTGCCACAAGGCGGGTGCCTTCATAGCCGATATGCCCCTGCCCCATGCCACCCACGCCAATAATGGCCTTCGTCAGCTGGTCGCTCGGCGCCATATAGCCCCGCCCCAATACGAAACGCGGAACGATAGATATACCTGCCGTTACCGCTAATGACTTCTTCAAGAAATCTCTTCTATTATGTCTCTCTGTCATCTGTTATTTATTTTAAAAAATATAATTGCAATTTTTCTGCCCGCAAAGATACAAAATAATTCTAAATCAACAACTTATTTACATTCTATTTTTTTTCGGCCATCCGCAGAGCCAGGAAGAACATTGGCGCCCCGATAAGCGCCGTGATAACGCCGAGCGGTATTTCGAGGGAGGAAACAGAGCGGGCGAGGTCGTCAACGAGCAGTAAAAATGCGGCGCCAACGAGGAAGGAAGCAGGCAGTAAGCGGCGGTGGTCTGCCCCGACAAAAAAGCGCGTGAAATGCGGAATAATAAGCCCTACCCATCCGATGATGCCTGTTACCGATACGACCGATGCGGTGAGCAACGAAGCACAGCACACTAAGGTCAGGCGCAACCTGCCTGCATTAACGCCAAGAGATTTGGCCTCCTCGTCCCCGAAAGACAGTATATTGAGCTTCCATGAGTTAAGCAGTAGCGGAACGAGCGCCGCCAGCACAAGCGGCGCAACAACCCTGATTTCGCGCATGGACACATCCGTAAGGCTGCCCATCAGCCAGAACGTTATTTCAGGCAACCGCGATTCGCTGTCGGCAAGATATTTCATCAGCGAAGTCAGGGCAGTGAACATGGCGCCGACAATCATTCCCGACAGCACAAGCAACAGCAGACGGTCATGATTCATCGCCATCACACGGCTGACCGAAAGCGACAGCGCCACAGCAATCAGCCCGGCTACAAATGCCGTCACCTGGATTCCCGCAATACCCGCCGACAGCATGATGGCAACTGCCGCCCCAAAGCCTGCTCCGGAACTGACCCCAAGTATATCGGGACTGACCACCGGATTGCGGAACAGCCCCTGATAGGCCGCCCCGGAAACCGACAGCGCCCCACCCGCCAATATCGCAATAAGAATGCGCGGCAACCGAACCCGCATCACCAATAACGGCAAATTTTCATCGGTGTAGTCGCCGGTAAAAATATATCTCAAAAGTTCATCAACAGGCAACGAATAACGGCCTATTGTAAATGAAAAAACAGTTATCATTCCCAGAACAAGGGCCATTAAGCTCAATATCCATATATATTTTAATCTCTTCATTTACAGCTATATTACAGGCAGGCAAGTTCTTATTATGCGGTTATTTACATCTTTCATCCGGCATACACAAACATTTACGTCATAGATTTCTTTCAGCATGGCATCAGTTATAACGCTGTCGCAGTCGCCTGATTTCCAGAGTTTCCCGTTGTGAGCAACCAATACATTTGCCCTGCACATAAACGCATGGTCCGGTTCATGTGTGGCCATCAATATTCCGAGGGATTCATCTTTCAGGGCGTTAACCTGCGCGATGATTTTCACCTGATTTCCGAAGTCGAGGCTGGCAGTAGGTTCGTCCATGATGAGGAATGTTGGCTGTTGTGCCAAGGCCCGTGCCACGATGACCATTTGCTGTTCGCCGCCACTCAGACGGGTAAACAGGCGGTCGCTCAGGTGGCTGATATGCAGTCTTTCGAGACAGTCGTCAGCAATCAGGCGGTCTTTTCGGCGCGGGTATGCGAAAGTGGACAGATGCGCTGTTCTGCCGAACAATACGACGTCGCGCACCGGAAAGGGGAAAGCCAATGCCCGCGCCTGTGGCACATAGGCCACTACCCGCGCATAGTCGCGACGCCCCCAGCGTCGTATGCTGCGGCCATCCAGCAACACATCGCCCCCCAACAACGGAACAAGCCCTAACAGCGACCGGAACAGTGTGGTCTTCCCCGCCCCGTTTTTGCCCAGAAAGCAAGTGGTGGTGCCGGTTGAAAGCGTCAGATTAACATCGGTCAATACGGCTTTCCCGCTATATCCTAAGGTCGCATTCCTGATTTCGAGTTCCATACGGTTTATTTGTTGTGAATTAATTTACATTGTTTACAGTCTATAGCATTATGCCGGTAGCCATGCGCCCTGTATTAATGGATTCACGGCGGGCAGAATAGAGCAGATATGGATTATCAAATGAACACAAGTTCATAATTTCAATGTTATTTGCCACTACTCCTTCCGAAATTAGCTGGCATCTATTCGCTTCCTGCAAATTCAGCAGGAACTTTCCGGCGGTTAGCGCAGGCTTCAGAAATTGCGGGGCAAAATGCGCGGCCACGTCAGCGGCAACCGCGTAGGCAGGCTGATGAATTGAAGGGCCGATAGCGGCGACCACCTGCGACGGCGCTACAGCAAAGCAACGCTGCATCATGGCAAGCGTGGCGGTAACGATTCCGGCAGCCGTGCCGCGCCATCCGGCATGAACAGCCGCAACAGCCCGCCGCTGGGGAGCATACAGCAGTATGGGGACACAGTCAGCCGACTGTACACACAGACATAACCCCGGCGTATCGGTAATCAGCGCATCGGTAGCCGGGAAGTCGTAAGCATCGGGCGGTGCAGTAACCTGTACAACCGTCGCGCTGTGCACCTGCCGCGGAAACAGCACATTGCAGACGTCAATGTTCATGGCCGCAGCAAGCTCGTGACGGAACGGCATAAACTCCGACGGCTCATCGCCTGTGAAACGCACAACCGCCCCCGACTGCCATCCGCAACGGGTAGTGGTAAAATGCCGAACTCCAAGCCGCGACAAGTTGTCAAAAGTGATGAATCTCTCGTCAGGGGCAGGCATCATAGCAGCATTTTCAGGGCTACATTTATCAGCTCGGATTCAAAGCCGCGTCCTTGCGCATAGCGGTACAGCTTGTCATGCAGCTCGCGGGCATTCCCTGCCCGGACAGTCTTCCGCTTCTCGCGGATAAGCGAAAGCAGAGCAGTGAAATAAACCGCCTCATCGATTTCTTCAAGCGCCGCGTTGACCACTGCTTCAGGGATTTTTTCCTGTCGCAGCATAAACGCTATTTTTATTCGGCCCCACTTATTAAATGTAAATTTATCATTAACAAAACTTTGCGTATAACGGACGTCATCAATAAACCCTTCGGTACGCAAACGGGCTAACGGAGCCTCAATCTCCTTGTCTGAAAGCCCCCATCTTTTCATCTTCAAAATAATTTTGAACGCACTTTTCTCGCCCTTATTACATAAGGTTACGCAGCGCAGATAGGCGTCTTTCTGAATATCATTAAATTCCGGATGCATCAGCTTCTTACAATATTTTTATTCCAACACTCATAGGGAAAATTTCGGGGGCTCTTTCGGCCTTAAACAGAGGCGTTAATGCATATTTAAAATAAAAGGACAGCCCGTTGACGGAGCCAATCATAAAGATCATATCATACTTCACGGTATTCAGGCTGAAACTGCTGTGGTCTTTGTGCGTCCCGTCGGAATCCTTGACTTTTGTATGCGAACCAATGTTAAAATTAGCTGTTACACCAGCCGATATGAACAGGTTCTCCGGCGCATGAAATTCCAGCAACATCGGCAGAGTTAAATAGGTAACCATTAATTTCGACTTTCGCGGGTTGCTCAGCGGCACCGGTTGTATCGGACGGGTATTGCTCAACGTGATGTCGCGGGCAAAACTGTAATTGTCGAAAGTAAAGCCTATTCCGGTGAGTATGCCAAACCGGCGGCTGGTCAACGGTATGCCGATATCGACAAGGTTAAGATTGACCTCAAAAGACTTGCCGGCCTTACTGTGGGTAAGTTCCATAAAGCCCTCATCGGATTCGGGATAGAGACCATGTCCGTAGTCTTCCGACAGAAAGTAGTTAAACCCCAGTCCAACCCCCTCCCAATGGCCGCTAAACCGCTGCTCCTTACACGCTGGATACGGACAATTTCGGAAATACCAATTGTCGCTATTAGTACTGCCGGATGCATAGTAATAGGTTGTGCCATCAGCATTAGTTCCTCCGCCGACAGAAAAATATCCATCCTGCCGATTCTGCTGTCCCGCAACCGGAATCGCTGAAAGCAGACATGCTGCAAAAAATACTCTTTTCATATTTATAATAGTATTATCTTTGTGGCGTAAAAATATAGAAAATATCTAAGCGAATTACAAAATGCAACAAATTTTTTTGAATCCTGACGCATGGATGGCATTCCTTACGCTGGTTTTTTTGGAAGTAGTGCTCGGAATTGACAATATCATATTCCTCTCAATCATGTCGAACAAGGCCCCACACACACAGCAGGCACGGGTGCGCAATATCGGACTGCTGCTGGCAATGCTGGGCAGGATAGCGTTACTCTTTGGCGTGTCGCTACTGATGAAGCTGACCACACCGCTGTTCAGCCTGTCGAACCGATGGATGAGTATGGCCATTAACGGCCAAAGCATCATCATCCTGCTGGGCGGACTGTTTCTGCTCTACAAGAGCGTCAGTGAAATCCATCACAAGCTCGAAGGCGGCGCTGAAACACACGAGACAAAAAATAACGCCGGAAACGTTCTTTTCATCCTACTGCAAATTCTGGCGCTCGACTTAGTGTTCTCTATCGACAGCGTATTGACGGCTATCGGAATGGTGAGCTTCACCGAATTTGGCTATGCGGGCGCTATGGCAGTGATGATTGCCGCAATTATGGTAACGGTAGCCATCATGCTGTTCTTCTCCACGCCGGTAAGCCGCTTCGTGAATGAGCATCCCACCGTACAGATGTTGGCGCTCTCGTTCCTGATACTGATTGGCATGACACTTTTGGTGGAAGCCGGACATCTGGCACACCTGACAGTATTGGGCACCTCTATCAGCGAAATCCCGAAAGGCTACATCTACTTCGCAATTTTCTTCTCGCTGGGGGTGGAAACCCTGAACCAGAAAATGAACAAAAGAAAGAAAACAGGAAAAGCCTGAATCAAAATTCGGAAACAGAAAAGCTACTTTATAACAAATAGTTACGGCCGTGTGCCAGCCGTATTACTGCACTAATCCAGCAGGCGGTGGCTGTCGGCAATTGCGGCCGCAACAACCTGGTCCATGTTATAATAGCTGTAGTTACCAAGGCGTCCACCAAAATGCAAATGGCTGTCAGCAGCTGCCAACGCCTGATATTTAGAGAACAATTGTCCATTTTTAGCATCATTGACAGGATAATACGGCTCGTGTATATCATTGCCCGACAACGGATATTCGCGGGTAATCACTGTGCCGCGTTGCCGACCAAACTCAAAATGCTTATGCTCAATGATGCGCGTATATGGCGTTTCAGCGTCGGTATAGTTAATGACCGCATTGCCCTGATAATTTGCGGTGTCAGGCATATACTCGTGTTCAAACCGCAGACTGCGATAGTCGAGTTTGCCAAAACAGCAGTCAAAATAGCGGTCTATCTCGCCGGTATAAACCGTCAGGCGTGTTTGTCGCAGCAGCGCTGTTTTCTGAATCAAAAAATCAGTATTCAGACGGACTTCAATACCGTCAGTAAGAGCGTCAATCAGGGGATTGTAGCCACCAATCGGGATGCCTTGAAACGGGTCGTTAAAATAGTTGTTATCGAAGGTGAACCGAAAAGGCAGCCGCCTGATGATGAACGCGGGCAACTGACAGGCCGGTTTTCCCCACTGCTTCTCCGTATAGCCTTTAATGAGTTTATAATAAATGTCATGGCCGGCCAGACTGAGCGCCATTTCCTCCAGATTGGAGGGGTTGTCAGTGGCATATTGCCGGCGCTGCCGCTCAATTTCGGCCATTGCCGCGGCTGGCGTGGTTACGCCCCACAACTGATAAAAAGTGTTCATATTGAACGGCAAATTATAGAGCTTGCCGCAGAAATTGGCGACAGGAGAATTAATATAATGATTAAACCGTACAAAACGATTAACATAATTCCACACCTCTTCGGAAGACGTGTGGAATATATGTGCCCCGAAAGCGTGAACGCGGATGTCATCCACGGTATCGCACCACAAATTGCCCCCCTTATGCGGATGCTTCTCCACGAGCAGGCATTTACGCCCTCGCAGATGCGCCTGGTGAGCAAATACTGCGCCATATAATCCGGCTCCGGCAATGATAATATCGTACATGTTAAATTTTTATTTTCTTAAAGTAAATCAGCGGCAATTCGGCCACATTCAATTGCTGGCGGGCAAACCAGACGTTCAGCAGCCGCTCTGCAATGAAGCCCATCACCCGCGTCTGGTATCCTGTAAGCGTCTGAAAATCAATGCGCTTCTCTATTGCGAACAGCAATGGGAACAGCCATTCTGCATATTGGCGGAACTGTTCCCGTCTTAATACGAACATATTGTTAGCATACAGCCGATTGGAATTCATGACTTGCTCAAATTCAGGCATATAATCAGGGCATTGCTCGCGGATAACGTCTTCGAGCAGCGTCAATTCTCTGGCGCTGTGATAGCGGCAGTAATGCGTCGCCACAGAATAGCGCAATCGGCGTGGTGTGGGGAGTATGGCGTCATACATTTCAAATATTTGTTCAATTTCAGGGCCGCTTAGTATTCGCGGGCGAAACAGCGCGAGGTTATTGGTATAGATGAGGCCATACCGCTTCCCATAGAGTCTTGTCGGCCAATAAGTCAGCCGCTTTAAGCGATAAAGTAGCGGTTCCGGACGGGCAGTATAATAGCGGCGATAGTGACATGTCCCAATGATGTCGCAGTCATCAATATTTTTCCAGAGCCAGTAAATGCCGGTCAGCTCACAATAATGGGGGTTCATGGCGGATATATTGTCGCCCGTATTATCACACAGGAATCCGTCGGCGCCACGCCCCACCATCAGCGGGCAGTTAACGCCATCGTCCACTACCACCGGCATTGGCTTGTGATAGAAAGCGAATATTTTGATTTTCGACTCGTTCATGGCCCAAAAATAGCAATTATTCCGATTCAACGGTATTTTTTTATTACTTTTGCGTCCGAATCAGTAATGCCGCACAGGAAACATGACGGAACGGACGACACATTTGCGAGGCGACAAGGGCGCCGGAGAAACTAAAACGGACGAGGACCTTCTGCAACAGTATATCACGACTGGAAATCAGGCCTGTTTTGCCGATTTGTTCAATCGTTATACCGGATTGCTTTACGGGGTATGCCTGAAATATCTGCATGACGCCGCCCGCGCCGAAGATGCCGTGATGCAACTCTTTGAAGAACTGCTGCCACAAATAGGACGGCATCAAATACGAGTGTTCCGAACATGGCTCTATTCAGTAACCAAAAATCATTGCCTGCAAATACTGCGGAATGAGAAAAAAAAAATTATCACAGAATTAACGCCGAATTTTATGGAATCGGACGAGATTTTGCATCTACTTGATGACGAAGATGTGTCCGAAACCGACGAGCGGCTCAATGCACTTGGCAAGTGCATGACACAACTGCCTGAACAGCAGCGTATTGCAATCACCAAGTTCTTTATGGACGAAATGTCTTATGCCGACATCGCCGCCCAAACAGGATTTACCGCCAATCAGGTAAAGAGTTATATACAGAACGGGAAACGGAACTTAAAGATTTGTATTGAGAGGAACAGATGAACATATTAAACTATATACGAAGTGCCGGACGCGGCAAGGCGGCTAACCGGACAGAACGGGCAGCCATGCACGACGTGTTTCTGGCCGATGCGTTAGACGGATTTGCCAGCGTTGAGGGTGCCCATGCCGAGGCCATAGAACGCCTGCAACAGCGCATCGACCACAAAGCACAACCGCCGCATACAGCATATCGCTGGTATGCGGCCGCAGCCGTGCTCGTTCTGTTGCTCGCCGTCAGCGGGTATCTGCTCACAATACAGCAACCGGAATACCGGAATGTAACCGACGCCGCCGAAGCAATACTGCCGGAACACAACAGCGAACAGCCCGCCACCACGCAATATGCTGTCACCCGGACAGAGGCCGTTGAGGAAACGTCGGAAAGTACACCGACAGATACGCCTCAAGCCATGCCTGCATCGCAACCGCCCCTCCCTGTCAGGCACACTGCAACTGCGGAACAGTATGCACCGGCAGCCGTAGCGCCCCAAGCCACAATCACTCTTCAAGAGACAAGCCGCTCCGCAGAAAAGGCTGTTGCCAACAGCGAAGAATTAAGCATAAGCGAAGAGCCCGCTGAAGATGCAAACCCACAGGATGCCAAAACTGCCGCCATTGCCACCACCGGACAATTATCGGGCAATAGCATCACAACCAATAATATGGTAATAAAAGAACAAAAGATAAAAATAGAGCTTGAACCAAAGCACAGAGTTTTGGAACGAATTGGCGATGTCCCCAACACTGCACCGATTTTTCCTTCCTCCGCAGGCCTCGCCAACGATGCCATCGTTATGGCTTATGGCATCAGACAGCCCGCTGTAAAAACTGCCGATTCTGCACCAGCCGGAACATCCCGCGTTGCCGGTTATGTGGTTGACGGGAACGGCAAGCCTGTTTCCGGCGCTGTTATCATAAATGACAACAACACTCTCGCAGTTGCCGACCACAATGGGCGATTTGAGTGGCAGGCCGCGTCAAATGCCGTTGCTCAAGTGACCATGGCTGGATGTGAAACTGTTACCATAATTGCCAGCGAACGCCTGCAAGTCGTTGTCGTGCCGTGCGGGACGATGTCGGCAGTGCGGCAACACCCGCCGGAGAAAACGTTCCGCCGCTATGTCAGGAATCATCTACAGCAACAGGACGGCTGCAGGGGCGAGGTAGAACTCGCCTTCACTGCGGGCGACAACGGCATCGCCACCGGTATAACCGTCAGCAGGTCGTTATGCGCAGAAGCCGACATCGAAGCCATCCGCTTAGTGATGACATGGAACCGGTGGCGTAGCGGCAAACAAAACATTACCATCAAGTTCGGCACATAAATTATCAACATATAAATTAACTGAAACACAAATACTTATAGCCATGACGTCATCCGATAAAATAGTCAGTTGCATAGCCCTTAACAAGCGTTACGGCGATGTGCAAGCCCTGCATGATGTGTCATTTGAGGTAGAGCGCGGCGAGATTTTCGGGTTAATAGGTCCTGACGGCGCCGGAAAGAGTACTCTGTTCAGAATCCTGACCTCGCTGCTGCTTGCCGATTCCGGCACTGCCATCGTGGATAGCCTGAATGTGGTGAGCGACTACAAGCAGTTACGCCGCCGCATCGGGTACATGCCCGGCCGGTTCTCGCTGTACCAGGATTTAACGGTCGAAGAAAATCTCAACTTTTTTGCAACAGTATTCAATACTACTATCACCGAAAACTACCACCTCATAAAGGATATATACAGCCAGATAGAGCCGTTTAAGGAGCGGAAAGCAGGGAAGCTGTCAGGGGGCATGAAGCAGAAATTAGCCCTCTCATGTGCGCTGATTCACAAACCATCGGTATTGTTTCTGGATGAACCGACCACCGGCGTTGACCCCGTATCGCGGAAAGAATTTTGGGAGATGCTGAAAAAATTGAAGAAAGAGAACATCACTATCGTCGTTTCAACACCTTATATGGATGAGGCGCGACTGTGCGACCGCATTGCACTGTTACAGCACGGGCAGATACTGACCATAGAAAGCCCGCAAAAAATCACCGCAGGGTTCCCGCAAAAACTCTACCGCGCCCACGCAGCCGACAACCACGGGCTGCTCGTGAGCCTGCGTAATGACAAAAACATTCGCTCCGTATTCATGTTTGGCGAATATCTGCATATCCTCTTCGTCGGGGAACCGGACATCACAATCCCCAATCTCACCGAAATAAAGCCCTCAATCGAAGACTGCTTCATGTATCTGATGAACAGGTAACTAAACAGAATCAGCATAGAGGGGCACAAGTAATGCAGGGACAGGATGCGCTCCATCCCTGCATTATTAGAGGGCAATTCAATAAGGGAACCGAGTTGCCAAAATCAGTTTTTCTTTGCCATCTCCAATGCGGAAGTCGTCGTATAATATTTAACCAGCATATTCGGGACTTCCCATTCGGGCATTTTGCCACGTTTAAGGAAGCGCAGATAGGTCTTGGTTACTTCTCCGAAGTGGGCTTCGTGGCCGACCTTATATTTGTCGGGAATATCTACCGTCCAGAGCTTGTCTTCCAATTTGACGAGTTTCAGGCCGGGATACATATTTGCGATATCCTGATTAACAGCCTTTTGAAGTCCCGCCTCGAAAGTTGCCAGGCCATCGTTGATAGTTGCACGGATAAATACGGCAGGTTTATAATTTTCTTCGGCGCCTTGCTTAATAATAAGTTCACACAGCGAACCGCGCATGATACTGTAGTGGGTGTCGCCGGTTCCTTCCGGGGCTTGAAAGTTCCAAATGACCGATACTTTAGCGGTTTTTCCCCGCAGTTTATAGATAAATTCCCCGTTTGAATAGACTTGTAGGGCGCCATCGGCTACGTTGTTTTTCAGGAAGTCGGGGAAGGCATCCATTTGGGTAGCCTGCGTAAACTGTTCCTTTGTAACAGCTGTTGGCCAGTGCCGGGCGCTGAGAATCTCAACATCGCTTTTTTTCAGCGGCTGTTCGGGGAAGGCTTCCCATTGAATAAGGTCAACCAGATGCGTTGTTACGTCAACGATTCCTTCGCCCTGCTGGGTTACGTCAAAGAACCACGCCGGACGCTTAACGGTCTTCCCCGCAACGGGCTTATAGAAGTGGTGTACGCTTTCTTTGGATATTGCCGGTTCATCAGGCGTTCCGTCCACAAGTTTGCCGAATACTTCGGGAATTTTGGACAGCTCACGCTGGATGATGGTAGTAATCTCAAAGCGCTCTGTCATAATGTCGTAAAGGAACAGCCCTTTTTCTGTAGCAGTATTAAAGGCGGCTTCCAGCTTGTCAAAGCCTTCTTTGCTGATGACTAACGGCTTATCTGCGAATACATTTAGCCCTGCATTGACAGAGGCTGTGATGTAGTCGATTTTGCGGTTATTATTACCGGCAAGCACTACCACGTTACCGGCCTTCTCGTCGAGGGCTTTTTGCAGGAAGTCGGCGCCATAGTAAGTTTTTTCCGTCCATGCGGTGGGGGCGTCGGCGCGGGAATTAAAGCCTTCGATTGCGGCCAGATAGTCGGCTACGTCCGGCCCTTGCGGGGCATAGACGTGTACTGTCGGCGCTATTTGCTCATACATGAGCTTCTGAACCAGCGAGGCATGGAAATGACCGGGGTCAATGGTGATGAGCTTCACCTCGCCATTAGCACCCGTAAACGCAGGCGCAGAGGTAGTATCGGTACCGGGCTTTTTGCTGCCTCCGGTGCATCCTGCCAGCGCTACCAATAGCAGGGGATAGATATGAACATGTTTCATCATTCAACAAAAATTATTTAGTTTGCTGCAAAAATAAGCATTTTTTTCATACCTCCGTTTTTTTTCTACAGTTTACTTCCCGACAGTTGCCTGTCAACCGCCAAAAGCGTCGGCAATTCGCTGCAGGGCAGTCTTCAGTGTGGCACGGGTACATCCGAAGTTGAGGCGCATGTATCCTGTTCCCTGCTGACCGAACTGGCTTCCGCGGTTAAGGCCTACCCCTGCCTGAATAAGGCGGGTATTGAGTTCATCGTCGGTCAGGCCGAAAGACGAGAAGTCGAGCCATGCAAGGTAGGTGGCGTCGGGTGGCATCGGGACAATGCCCGGCGCCGATTGCTGTAGCGTCGATTGGAGCAGATAGAAGTTGCCGCGCAAGTATTCCAGCAACTCTTCGAGCCAGTGCTCTCCGTGCGAATAGGCGGATTCTAATGCG
Organism: Bacteroidales bacterium; assembly: GCA_031272965.1. Classification (GTDB taxonomy): domain Bacteria; phylum Bacteroidota; class Bacteroidia; order Bacteroidales; family Prolixibacteraceae; genus JAISSS01. Next base: position 19,966 of record JAISSS010000048.1, read on the forward strand.
ATGTTGCCGAACAGATTTCCCATATGCAGGTGCGGGGTGTGCAGTCTTTTCTCGTATTTTTTGAACTGCAGTTTGTTTCGTATAACGAGGAAAGATGTTGTCAGTCCGGCCAGATTGAACGTCTTGCTGGGGGCCATAAGTACGGCACAGTTTGCGGCGGCGGCCTCCGACAGGGTGGGTAGCGGTATATGCTTTCGGGCGCCCAGAATCAGGTCGGAATGAATCTCGTCGGAGATGATAAATACGTTATGTTTCAGGCAAATATCGACCAATTCTGTCAGCTCTTCACGGTTCCATGCCATACCGCCGGGGTTATGGGGGTTGCAAAGCAGCAGCAGCTTGGTATGGCGGGTGATTTTACGCTTCAGGTCGTCGAAGTCAAAGGTATAGCGTCCGTTCTCTATCTTCAGCGGATTTTCAATTATGCGGCGGCCTGTGAGGCGGACAGAATCGAAAAACGGGGTGTAAACCGGCGGCTGTAGAACGACTTCTTCGTCCTGAGCAGACATGGCTTCGATAGCGAGTGTCAATCCGGCGACGACACCCGGACTGAATGAAATCCATTCGGGTTTGATGGTCCAGCCGTGCCGTCGTGCCAGCCATCCGGTAATTGCCTGACGGTATGCGTCAGTGCGGATAGTGTAACCCAGAATCTCATGTTCCAACCGCTTGCGCAAGGCATTAATAACGAAATCAGGGGTCCTGAAATCCATATCGGCCACCCAAAGCGGCAACACATCGGCAGTTCCGAAAAACGCCTGTCGTCCGTCATATTTGATACAATCGGTTCCTTCGCGGTTTATTTCTTCGTCAAAATTATACATAATTAATATTGTTATAATCGTTTAGACTGTTCATATTGTAAACAGTTTATCCGGTTTTGATGTTTTTTTGCACTATAATTTGGTCGTCAATAATAAACGATTATTCGTGTAAATACTCAATTTGTCAACAATTTCATCGTATAAATGTTCAAAAATCACCCTTTAGAACGGTCAAAGAAGGGGTTTTTGGAGGAGGCAGATACCGGAATTGCGAATACGGTACGGCATCCGGGCAGCAGATTTAGCGATTGGGCGGCATAGCCTGCGGAGAACATCACACGGGTATCTAATCGCATGTCAGCGGCAGTGGCACAGGCCGAGCCGATAGCGATACCTGCATCAATGGTGTTGAGTGCACATGGCACAGGTGCAGGCTTCTCTCCGCAAGTGGAGTATCCGCAGTGGCCGCAGTTCAACGCATGTGTTTTGCTTTGAGTTCCAATCAGCAGTACGGCTTCTGCAGACAGGATATTTTCAGCGTCGCGCAGGAAGAACTGATGTCCGTTCTGGTGGCCGAGTTCGGCGGTTGTTTTTGACAAAAGTTCAATATCTTTGCCGTCTATCGCGGCTATCTCAATGATGTCCATACCTTTACCTTTGGGAGCGGTACGCGCTGCGGTCATCATTTGCCTGACACAGTCCATCACGTGTTCATGGCGGCATTGTCGTTCATCTATAATCATCTGATAAATATTAGAGCGGTTATTTATTTTGCAATTGTTACATGGAAATCGCCTGACAGGGCGGCATTGAGAGCTACAAGCCGGATGCGGGTTACGCCATCTGGCCAATAGTTTTTCAGAGAGCGGTCGGATACGGGTATGTACTCGATTTGTGGGGTCAGCGTTTTCGGGTCGTAGCGCATTTCGAGGCTGAATCCGTTGCCGTCGAGCTGCAAAACCCCAGGCTTCAGCGCAGTTACTTTGCAGCAGGTGATATAGTTTGCCGACAGCTGGCCGGAGGCTTCGGCGAGGCGGAAGCGGTCGCGAATCACGAAATTTTTCCCGCGGTTAAGCGTATAAGTACGCACCCAGCTTTCCACTTTCGCAGCGGGGGGATATGCCTCGGCAATATCTAAAGAGAAGGTAACAGCTCTGGCAGAAGCCTTGAAGGCGAGATTTTTGGCATGAAACTGCGCACCTGCCTGCTGCTCAACGCCATTGATGACAGGCAGGTTGTGGTAGCCTGACTGCATGGTCCATATTTCATAGCGGCGTGAGCTGAATGTCTTTGCCACATATTCCTCGCGTCCGAGGTCTATCAGGCATGGCTTACCATCGTAATAGAGCAGGCATGTTCCCACGTCGTTATGGTTATGACTTTCGTCATTGAATCCGCCTTTGGCGCCGAAGAAGAAGCCTTTGTAGCTGTCCGCCTTGTCGCGGGCGCCTGCAATTTCGGTATCGGGGAACCAGAAGTCGGGCACTAATGCTTCGGCCTTATCAGCATTGCGGAGCTGGTCGAGCAATTGCAGGTCGCGGATTTGGTCGCCTATTTTGCCCCCCAGAGCGCCATCCCCCCAATGGTTCAGCTCGGCTAAATAAGCGCCAAACTTATACATCAACGGGCTGTTGATAGCTTTCCCGTAGCGGTAAACTGTTGAGGGGGCGCCACCGGTACGGGCGTCAGCATCTGCAAAATTGATGTAATAAGGTGCATGGATATTGACCTGCGGAAAATAGTTGCCAATATTCTTGACCAATTGGTTGTCGAACACGTCGAACTTGCCGCCGGTAGCTTTTTTCAGCGTTTCAAGGTTCTCATAGAGCAGGGCCCCTGCCGCCCCCCAATATGAGGGGCCTTCGTCGCAGCCGCCGTCATCGGGATAGCCATTGAGGAACTTGTCTAAGGAATTGATAATCTTAGTTACGGCTTTGAGGCGGGTTGCAGCATCGTTTTCGACCAGTAGATAAGAGACCAGCATATTATAGTTCACCCACGGGTTCCAATTGTTCGGGCGGCCGCCGCGAAATCCCATGTAACCAAAGTCATCGCGGGTGAGATAGGGAGAGAGCGATTTGCGGTGCAGCTCCTGCCGAAGGCGTTGGGCTATCAACGGATGGACGGCATTAAAGGCATCCTCAAACATGAACAGCGTCCACGACAGATTAGCAGTAACCTCGCCTACACCGAGGTCAACGGTAGGGTCGTTGATGTCAGGCAGGCCTCCCTTTATTTTTTGGAAGTAGAGGTGCGCCGACCATCCCCACCATGTTTGCTCGCTGAAATACCACACCGCATTGATAATCTGGTCAAGGAAGCGGCCTTTACCTTCGACAAGCTCGCCCATCACTAATGCAATCAGCGTATTGCTACAGGCAGCATACACTTCCTGGCGACGTCCTCCGCTGCGAATAAATTCCAGATAGTCAGTGGCTTTCACCACCGGCCAGTCATAGTTAAGACAGCTCTCGGCACGTTTGATGTAGCCCGCACGAATAGCGGCAGGCAATCCGTCCCAGAAGCTGCGGTCGCTATATGCAGGGGCCCCTGTCCATGAACCGTCCATACACAGCACCGTCGGGAGATTTATTGCTTCCGCTTCTTTTGCCAGAATATTGCGCTCTTTGATTTGCGGCGCCGAAAAGCACGACAGCGCAAGCAGGGTCGCAACTATTGTCATGATACATTTCATATTTCGATATATTATTTACATACAAATATATGAAAAAAATGCAGATAGCCGCGCTAAAATACCGCACTACATTTAATATATAATCTATATGTTAAAACTGCCTGCTATCATAACTGCCTATTTCCGTTTTAAATCGGGCAGCAGCCAGGCAACCATCCCTAACAGAGGGGCGTATGCGCAGAAGCGGTAGATAGTTTCAATGCCGTGAACGTCAGCTATTTTGCCCAATACCGCCGACGAGATTCCGGCGATGCCGAATGCCAGTCCAAAGAACAGCCCTGATACCATCCCCAATTTATAGGGCAGTAATTCCTGCGCATACAACAAAATTGCAGGGAAGGCCGAGGAGAGCATCAGGCCGGAGCAGAAGCTCATAATTACCGTCCACAGCAGGTCGGTATGCGGCATCAGCAGCGCGAAAGGCGCCGCACCGACTATGGAAATCCATATCACATACTTGCGCCCGATGCGGTCGCCCACCGGCCCGCCAAGCATCGTGCCGATAGCAGTGGCCAGCAGAAATACGAACAGGAATATCTGCGACTGCGCTACACTCACGCCAAACTTCTCCAATAAATAGAAAGTATAATAGCTTGACAGGCATGACATATACACATATTTGGAGAAAATCAGGACGAGCAGTATTGTTATCGTAACAACGGTTTTCAGGGGCGACAATGGCATTTGTCTTGTTACCCGCACGTTAGCGACCTGACGGTTGGCGGTCAGCTGTTTCCTGTACCAGCGACTAACAGGCTGTGCCACCATTAATGCCATTAACGCCAATGCCGTAAGCCATACGATATTACGCTGTCCATAAGGGGCCACGATGATTGCCACCAGCAGAGGACCGATAGCCCCGCCGAGGTTTCCGCCCACCTGAAACAGCGACTGCGCAAAACCGCGTCGCCCGCCGGACGCCAGCGACGTCAGCCGCGAAGCCTCCGGATGCAGCGTAGAAGAACCTATCCCTGTAATAAATACGGACGCCATAGCCCATAACGGCGTCCGTGCGAAAGCTAACGACGCCAATCCAACCAGGGTGAAAAGCATCCCCATCGGCAATGCCCGCGACCAGGGCCGCCGGTCAAAGAAAATGCCGACCACCGGCTGAAATACGGACGCCGAAATCTGATAGGCCAGTGTTATCAGCCCTATTTGTCGAAACGTTAACTGCATTTCGCTTTTCAATACCGGATATGACGCCGAGATGGCCGACTGCAACGCATCGTTTGCTAAATGCAATATACTGAGCGCAATAAGGATGCGCATCGCACTGACGCCCGCAGTTTGCTGGGGCATAGCGGATTCTTTATGTTTAGACATCATTTCTTTCGGCTCTTTTTTGCAACTGGCCGGTCAATTTCAGCCAGTAGTATTTCACAGGGTTGGAATATTTCAGTAACTTCCACGGACGGCTACTGTGCGGGCGATGTAACACGGGGCATTGCATGAGCAGGTAATTCCGGAAGCCCATCCGTAACGCCTGATGCGAAATGGTTACATCGTACCAGCTTTGACCGGCCGGCAACGTCCTGAAATCGAAGGCCGACAGGAAAGCATTGGTGAGTAGCGTACAGCAGAAACTGAGCCGCTTGCGGGTATTTACGGCGCCATCCCTATATTTTCCGGCATACAGATAGGGGAAATTTACGGCGCCGCTTGCGTCAACTGTTACGGCCGCCACCATGCCCGCATTGTCGAGCGACTGCGCATGAGCGTACAATTGCCGGACAGTATCTTCGCTGACAGTAACATCTGATTCTATAATGAGCAAATGTGCATTATTTGACAATGCATTCGCCTGCGCTTGCTGCAATATCAACAGATAATTAGGCGACGGATGCACGGTTATATCCGACAGATTAACCAGTCTGAATCGCATGCGTTCAGACGCATCCTTCAGTCTCAAAGTATTCTCTTCCGTGCTGAAATCATTATAAACCGTATAGTCGAAAACGGTATCGATACGCGAGGCCACGACCGCTTCAAAGGTCTGCAGAGCCGTATCCAATGAGTTCTTTACGGGCGTAATTATATGTAAACTGTTCAATTTGAATGTTACTTTTAATTAAACAGCAAAAGTAGTAAAAATATCCGGTATAGCGCTCAAAAAAAATCCACGCCTGCAATTTGGCAGACATGGATTTTTTTCGTGCGGCGAGTTACGGCAGGTTATTGCTTCGTGGAGAACATCAGTCCGTTGGCCACGCGGCGCGTTTCGGACGGGCTGTTTCGGACGGCGCCGTCAATTACCATCGCAGAAGAGCCGCCGCCATCGAAGTTCATACCGATGTCAGCGCCTAATGCCTGCAATATCACTCCGGCCTGTCCGGTGGACGAGCCACATGAATAGCCGGTTTGACGTCCGTCGATGAGAACTAACCATGCTTTTTTGCTGTCACTTGTCCATCCCAATACGGTGCGGGGATGTGTTTCTGCCCACGTCTCATAAACCGTACCGTTTCGCAGTATAATCCCATAACCGCGCGTGTCGCAGCCCACCACGTTGAGATGAGCGTCGGTAGTAGCCGCCCCGTCAGCAAAGATATTGGTCTGGACAGTAACCTTGTCGCCCACATTGAGTGCGGCAAAGAAGGATTTGGCATCGGTGGCAGCCGAGAAAGTGGCCGAAACTTTCATGTTGCGCAGCAGGATATGCTGTGAGGCCTTAAGGTAGAAACGGAACATGCCTTTACCCTCGTCGCCCCATTCACTGATTATCGATTTGAGGTCTATGGTGATTGATTTCCATTTTGCTTCGTTGCCTGCATCAAGGCCGGTGTTGTCAAGATGCAGATTGTCGAAAGATTTGCCGGTTTCGACCTCCGGATTTCCGTAGAGAATTTTCAGGTCGTTAATTTCCGAAGCGCTTTGATAATCGAAGGTCAGCGAGGCCGTAGCCGCCCGTTTCACGTTGCCGGTCAGCTTCGTGGTATTGACATAGCAGGTGGGGTCCGGTATTGAGGTGGTTGCAGCGGTGGCGGTCAGCTCCCAATATGACGTTTTGTCAGCTACTGTAACGTTATACGAATTAGACATGCCGAGCGTTTGCAGGGGCTGATTGTTCAGGCCGCAACCCACGAGTATTGCGCCATCGCCATTGAAGCGGGCGCCTGTAGCCGCGGGCACATCGTTACTCTTGGCTGTAACGGTGAACTCCATTGGGGCATTGGTTTTCCATCCGCCCGCGGGTTGCGACAGGCGCACAAAGTCGGCCGTATAAGGCGCCCATGCAAAAGCCGAATCAGAAGAAGAATAAGCGTGAGCGAGGTTGTTATACAGCATGACTACCCCCTTGTTGTCTTCGTTGTTGACGCCGTTAACGTCTTGACATAGCGGAACTGTTACTCCGCCTGCGGAGACGCTACCCGACCATGTGAAGTAATTTACTGCGTTCATGCTCTTGTCGTCCTTAATTAACAGTCCGCAGGCACTTCCGCCCCACGGGGCATGTGCTATTTTCCCGTTGACCACTTCCATGCCGTCAGGACGGTTATTGAGTTTGCCATATCCGATAGTGGTCGCATTCATTTGGAAGAAATCTGCATTCGTTACGGCCACCGGTCGGCGTCCTATTTTAGCGAGATATGTAACCGCACTGTTATACATTTGTAAAGGCGTGGCAGAATTGACGCGTGACACTGACGGGGGCGCAGGAACCACTTCGAGTCGGTGCTCGGCCTTTGTAAGGTCAACTTCGGTAACGGTGAAAACAAGTCCCTTACCGTAGTTCGGTGTTACGCTGCTAATAAATTCAGGCAGCTTAATCTGATACCATCTTATGCCGGAAGTAAATACGTGTGATGCTATCGTGTCGCCGAAATAGCGGCCTGAATTTATTTTTATTGAGAACTTTGGCTGCGCAACCGTAACAGGTATTGTCCGTTCCACAGAGCCGCATTTGACGGTGATTATGGCGAGGCCATTTTTTATGGCGACAACGTGTCCTGTAGCCGACACTGTGGCGACAGCCTCGTTATCTGACGACCATGTAAACGTAACTCCGGCGGCGTCGGCTGGCACCGGCGTGGCAGTAATTGTCTGCTCGTCGTAAGGATAGAGGTTCAGCGACGAGTGCGACAGCTGTATTCCTGTCAGCGGCGCCGCCAATACCGTAACGGGGATGTCAGTTTTTACCGCGCCGCTTTTAACAGTGATAACGGCCTCGCCTGCTTTCTTGGCGGTTACTTTGCCCGTATAATTCACAGAGGCGATATTTGCATCGCTCGACGTCCATGAGAGCTCCACATCGGAGGCGTCTTCGGGCACAGGGGTAGCTTTTAGTTTCTGCTCCTCGCCGATGTTCATGGTCAGCGATTCGGGGGCTACGCTGATAGCGGTCAGCGGCACAGCGGCGGCTGTTACCTTCACCGGCACCAGCTGTATAATCTGCGTACTGATACGTCCGGCAACAGAAACGGTGGTCGAGCCGACGGCTTTACCGGTAATCAGCCCGTCTTCCGACACGTCCGCAATTGCGGGGTTGATAGCGCTGTAAATAAATGGCTGTTCGGCAGGGTCGGCATCGGCAGGGTCAGGAGAGGCGTTAAGCTGTCGGCTGTTGCCAACCACAAGCCCAACACTCTCTGGCGTTACAATGATACCCGTCAGTTCCGTTTTTTTTTCCGGTTCCGGCGGCGTTACAGAATCTCTGCATCCGGCAAGCGCTACCGGCAGTACCACCGACAATGCGACGGTGTAAAAAAATTTTGATTTCAATAATGTCATCTCACTTGATTTTTGTTGTTATCATTACTCCGTTAGCCACATTGCGCAGTGCATAGTTGGTATTGCTTGGTCTGTTTTTTATTTCTCCGTTGACGGCGATAGCCGAAGAGCCGCCTCCGTCAAGATTTACGGCGTTATATGCGCCGAGCGCTTTGAGGATTGCGCCCACCTGCAGGCATGTTGCACCCACAGAATAGTTTTCTTGGCGTCCGTCAACCACGATGAGCCATGCGCGTTTGCCATCCTGCGACCAGCCCACAGCAGTGCGGGGATGCGCTTCTGCCCATATCTCAACCGGCGTTCCATTGCTGAGGATAACGCCACTGCCATCGGGCTGACATCCCACAACATTTATGTATTTGTCGGTAATGGCCGCCCCGTTGAGCTTCACGTTCATGGTGATGTTCACCTTGTCGCCCACGTTAAGACCGGAAAGGAAGGTTCTGGAATCTGTCGGCGGGGTAAATCCGGTAGTTTTGACTTCCATTCTGCGGACCAGCAGATGGTTTCCGGCGCTGCTCCCCACGTCAAGGCGCAGCGTAGCGTTGCTCGTGCCCCAGCTCCACGTAGAATTTGTCAACGCGGGTTTGAGGTCTAAGGTAAATGTCTTCCACCTTGACTCGTCGCCTGCATCAATTCCGGTATTGTCGAATATCAGGTTGGCATTGGTAGAGACGTTTGCGGCCGCTCCGGGATTGCCGTAAAACACCTGCGCATCGGTGATGCCCGTTGCACTTTGATATTCAAAGGTGAAGACAGCGGTAGTTGCAGTCTGTAGCCCCGTCGGCAATAAAGTTGTGTAAACATAGGGGTCGTCGCCGATAGTGTTCAGTTCCCAATAATCGCCCTTGTTGACGGCGGTCATGGCATGCGGCCCTTCGGGATTCGTCCCGAAGCCGAACTCGCTGGCGCCATTACCTACCAGTATTGCGCCATCGCCGTCAAAGTCCAGTCCGCCGGAGGGTATTTTCGCAGGGATAGCAGTAACGATGTTTTTTTCAATTTTCGTAACGGTAAATTCCATTCTGTCATTTGTGCGCCATCCTCCGGCGGGAAATGAAAGACGCACCATGTCGCTCGTGTATGGCGACCATGCGAAGGCCGAATCTGTGGGGTATGAGTTGCCGAGCGTATTAAACAGTGTCAGTTCGCCTTCCCCTGCGTACCCGTTGACTTCGGCCAACGCCATTGTCTTGCCGCCAGCATCCACTGTGCCGGAAAATGTAACGTTGCCATAGCCGGACGCTTTATCATCTCTGACAAAAAACGAAGGCGTTCTGCCGGACATTGCTGTCTGAACCACCATGCCGTTTGCGACTTCCGCTCCGCAGGGGCGGTTACCGATATACCCGTAACCGCTTGTATAGTCGCCCATCAGAAAGAAGTCGGCATTGGTTACCGCAGCCGGTGTCCATCCTGTCGGAGCGTATTCAGATTTCTTGCGGTTGTACATCTGTAACGGGTTTTCAACGTTGCCCAATGTAGCCTGCGATGCGGGGACAACTTCGAGCCTGTTGTCGGAATTAGACAGGTCAACTTCGGCTGCCGTAAATACAAGCCCCTTACCGGCAACGGCAGTTGCGCCGCTCACATTGTTGACAAAGTCCGGCAACTGTATCTGATACCATTTTATCCCATCAGCAATTACCCCCGTCTGTAGCGTATCGCCGACATATTTTTTCGAGCCGACAGTAACTGTAAACGGTTCCACAACGGAAACAGGGATTGTTGTGGAAATGTCGCCGGCGCTGACAGTAATAACCGCGGTACCGGCCTTTCGGGCGCTGACATTACCGCTGATTGACACCATAGCAACGTCAGGAGCGCTTGACATCCACGAAAACGCTGCATCGGTGGCATTTTCAGGCACGGGAGTAGCCACAACTTTCCGCTCGTCGCCCACTTGAAGGTTCAATGACGACGGCTCTACAATGATGCCGGTAAGCGGCACCGGCGTAGCGGTTACAGTTACAGGTATTGACTTAGCAATTTTACTGCTTATTCGCCCTGACACAGTAACCGATGTGGCGCCTGCCTCCTTACCTGTTATCAATCCGCTCTCCGAGACTGAGGCCACTGCCGGATTGGCGATAGAGAACACAAAAGGCTGTTCGGCGGGGTCTGCATCGGCAGGCTCCGGCAATGCCTCAAGTTGCAAACTGCTATTCACGGCAATGTTCACTGCTGATGGCGTAACAGAAATGCCCGTCAATGCAATTTTCGCACTATCAACGGAATTGCTGCATCCAGCGGCAAAAGCCATCCAAATAGCCGTAAGCAAAACAGTTAGAATTTGTTTAACGTTCTTCATTGTTAATTATTCCTGAAAACTATGGCGCAAAGATACAAATAAAAAGCAAATAAAAATTGTTTTTGAAATTAATTTTGTTACTTCGCTTTACAATTTGCGAACAAGTAATTAACATGATTATATGTATGTATTTCATTTTAAGCAGTTTACGATAAAACAGGAACACTCGGCCATGAAGGTAGGCATCGACAGCCTGCTGCTTGGAGCGTGGGTTGACTGGCAGGGGGCGACATCCATACTTGACGTGGGCGCCGGTACCGGATTGCTGGCATTGATGGCGGCTCAGCGCTCTCCAGCCCGTATTGATGCAGTAGAAATCGAGGAAAAAGCCGCACAGGAAGCCGCCGAGAACTTCCGCAACTCGCCATGGCACGACCGATTACAGCTGTTTCATGCCAATTTCCTCGATTTCGCACCAAGCACCCCGTATTCGCATATCATTTCCAATCCACCCTATTACAATTCGCAACGACCGCCGACAGCTGGCCGGGCGCTGGCACGACACAACGAAACCCTGTCGCTACAGTCTCTTATTCAGAAAGCTGTCGCACTTCTGACCGACGTCGGGCACATAAATCTGATATTGCCTTACGACAGCGCAGAGTCGCTCCGCATAACCGCATTTCATAACAATCTGTATATAAGTCGTTTATGTATAATATCACCCAATGAAAACCGTAAACCCCACCGCATAGCCGTCGAACTGTCGCGCCAGCCTGCCATCGAGCAGCGTGAAACACTCTGCATCAGCGACGCCGCCACCGGCAAATATTCCGCTCAATACCGCCTGCTTACACAGGATTTCTATCTGCGACTGTGAAAAAATATTCACCCAATCAACTAATAGTAATGGACCGTTCTGAAAAGTAAAATTTATTTCTCTGCAAACGACATTTTTTAGTATTTTTGCGGCGTAAAAGAGTATAACGGATGAATTTTTTATTGTTGTTTGTAGCGTTTCTTACGGCAGTGGCTTTCGTGTCAATTCTGCTGTTAGCAGCGAAGGCCATTTCGCCCCGCTCATATAATCCTCAAAAGGAAGAGGCGTATGAGTGTGGTGTGCCTACGCGCGGCGAATCGTGGATGCAGTTCCGTGTAGGATATTATCTGTTTGCCATATTGTTTCTGATGTTTGAAATAGAGACAGTATTCCTGTTTCCATGGGCAGTAGTAACCAAAGATTTAGGCGTTAGCGGGTTGTTTGGAGTGTTGTTTTTCATGGTAATATTAGTTCTTGGGCTCGTTTATGCCTGGCGGAAAGGAGCGTTGGAATGGAAATAAAGAAGCCGAAAATAGCATCAATCCCTTACGATGATTTTCCTGATAACGATACGCTGGAGCAGATGGCACGGGACATGCGTAGCAATGGCGTCAATGTAGTTACAGGCGTTCTTGACGACCTCATCAATTGGGGGCGCTCCAATTCGCTGTGGCCGCTCACCTTTGCCACCAGTTGCTGCGGTATAGAATTTATGGCGCTTGGCGCGGCACGGTATGACATGGCCCGCTTCGGCTTTGAAGTTACCCGTGCCAGTCCCCGTCAGGCTGACTTGTTGCTGGTGTCCGGCACCATTACCAACAAAATGGCGCCGGTATTGCGGCGGCTGTACGACCAGATGGCAGACCCCAAATATGTGGTTGCCGTTGGGGGATGCACCATCAGCGGCGGGCCATTTAAGAAGTCATACCACGTTGTGAACGGTATCAACAGTATCGTGCCGGTGGATGTATATGTGCCCGGATGTCCCCCCCGCCCCGAAGCGTTCTTTTTCGGACTGATGCAACTGCAACGGAAAATAAAAGTCGAAAAGTTCTTCGGCGGCGCTAACAAAAAAGAAAAGAAACCCGAAAATGACTGAACAAATTGAGATACAACCGGACCGGCTGCATGAGGAAATGCTGCGTCTGCACAGGGAACAGCAAATGGACTTCCTCGAAGACATCATCGGGATGGATTGGGGCGACGACGGGCTGGGAATAGTCTATCTGCTCGAATCGTCGGCCACAGGAGAGCGCGTTGCCCTGAAAACCCGCACCGTTAACCGGAACTCGCCGGAATTGCCCTCCGTATGCGACATCTGGCAGGCCGCAAACTTCAAAGAGCGGGAAGTGTATGACTATTTCGGGATACAGTTCATCAATCACCCCGATATGCGCCGCCTGTTCCTGCGCGAAGACTGGACGGGCTACCCGCTGCGGAAAGATGACGACCCCACCGATGCGCGGAATCCCCTGCGGATGGACAACGAAATGCCGGTGGATACCACCACCGAGCTGCGCCTGAACCCTGACGGAACGCTCTCCGACGAGGAAAAGGCAATCTTTGACGCGGAAGAATACGTAATTAACATCGGCCCGCAACACCCCGCAACACACGGCGTACTGCGGTTCCGCGTGTCATTGGAAGGCGAGATTATCCGCAAAATTGACGTCAACTGCGGCTACATCCATCGCGGAATAGAGAAGATGTGTGAAAGCCTCACCTATCCGCAGACGCTCGCCCTCTCCGACCGCCTCGACTATCTGGGCGCCCACCAGAACCGCCACGCCCTCTGCCTATGTATAGAACAGGCCATGGGCTTGGAAGTGCCGCAACGGGTACAGTATATCCGCACCATTATGGACGAGTTGCAACGCATCGATTCTCACCTGCTGTTCTACTCGTGCCTGTGTATGGACTTGGGCGCACTCACCGCGTTCTTCTACGGCTTCCGCGACCGCGAGAAAATTATCGACATCTTCGAGGAAACCTGCGGTGGCCGCCTCATTATGAACTATAATACTATTGGCGGAGTGCAGGCCGACATCCATCCCAACTTCGTGCGTCGTGTCAAGGAATTTATTCCCTACCTGCGGGGTATCATCCACGAATATCACGACGTGTTTACCAACAACATCATTGCCCGGCAACGGCTGAAAGGCGTAGGCATACTGAACCGCGACACGGCAATCTCGTATGGCGCTACCGGCGGCACGGGACGCGCTTCGGGCTGGTCGTGCGACGTCAGGCGGCGGATGCCTTACGGCGTCTATGAAAAAGCCGGATTCCGCGAAATCCTCTATACGGAAGGCGACTGCCTTGCCCGCTACATGGTGCGCATGGACGAAATAATGGAATCGCTCCGTATCATCGAACTGCTGATTGACAATATCCCCGAAGGCGAATGGCAGGTCAAAGCGCCAAAAGTCGTCAAACTGCCCGTCGGCGCGTGGTATTCGGCAGTGGAAGGCAGCCGCGGCGAGATGGGAGTCTATATTGAAAGCCGCGGCGACAAATATCCCTATCGACTGCATTTCCGCAGCACCGGACTGCCATTGGTATCGGTTATTGACGACATTTGCCGCAATTCCAAAATCGCCGACCTCATTGCCATCGGTGGCACATTAGATTACGTGGTGCCGGATATCGACAGGTAACCGGCCTCTAAAGCAAAATTAATACCCCACTATAAAGTGAAAAGCAGCGAACAAATAAATGTTCGCTGCTTTTGGATAAACTGTTATGTCTCCTGTGTGCCAAAAAAATCAGGGCAATCATAAAAATCATACGAAAATCAAGGGTCAGACAATCGCGGGTCAAATCCGCAATGACGGGAAGGGCGCCCGTGTACTTTAACCAAAATTCTACCCCCGAATCGATGGCAGCGATTCATAACATTTTCTCACAGCCTGTTCCACCTCGGCAAGGCTAACATGGTGTTTTGCGGCAGCACGGCAGCAATCGTCATGTTCCGGCTTGAATTTCAAGGGGTTGTCTTTATAAAAGCACCGTTTTACGGCAATGTCCCCATAACGGGTAGCGACGGTTATGATGTCGCGGCGTAGCGCTGTTTTCTCTACTTCCGACATACGCAGGCCGACAGTGGTAGTATGAATGAATATCTGTTCTTTTACGGCTTCGGCAACTTCCCTCCCGCATAGAGCAGAGAGCGTCACTGCCGGACGGGACTTTTTCATCAAAACCGGCGTCAGCCATACGTCAACGGCGCCAGCAGCAAAGAGCTGTTCCATGAGGAAATCGTAATGTTCAGGGTTCATGTCGTCGATGTTGCACTCTATCAGCGCTGATTTGGTTGCAGAGCTATTAGCATCCTCATCGCAGAGGAATACGCGCAATACATTGGGGACTTCGCTGTCGCGCTGGCCGATTCCGTAGCCTGTAGCGGTGATGACAAGAGCGGGCGCTTCGGTAAATTCGTCCACAGTTGCGGCCAAAATTGCCGCGCCGGTGGGAGTGGTGGCTTCAAATGGCGTCAAGCCGGTGCGGACAGGTATATTCCTGAGTATTTCGGCAGTTGCGGGCGCCGGTACCGGCAGCAGGCCATGCTGGCAGCGCACCATGCCGCCGCCAAGCTGCACCGGCGACGACAGCACCCTGTCAACGTGCAGGCGGTCGAGGCATATAGCCGCCCCCACTATGTCGGCAATGGAATCAAGCGCTCCAACTTCGTGGAAATGAACTTCCTCAACCGGACATTGATGCACTTTGGCTTCGGCCTCCGCAACTCTGCGAAATATATTAAGTGACAGCGACTTAACTGCTTCCGACAGCGCGCTGTCACGAATGAGACGTTCTATATCGGGCATTGTCCGTGCCTCGTGATGATGGCCGTGTGCATGGCAATGGTCGTGTTTATGCCCGTGTTCATGCGGCTCAATAATCACGGTTGCCATTGTTCCGCCGATTCCGCGTCGCTGCGCAGGGCCAACTTCGAGCCGGAATCCGGGAACGTTCAATTTTGCCAGTTCCGCAGAGAGGTATTCCGCGTCAACGCCGAGGTCAACCAGGGCGCCGAGGTTCATGTCGCCGCTGATTCCGGCAAAGCAGTCATAATATAAGGTTCTCATTTTGAGCTTTTATTTAATACGCGGTTTAACTTCCCTGATACCAATCCTTCCGGGTCAAGCAATACTTCTTCGAAACCGACAGCTTTGATTTTTTCAACGACCTCATTACCGACAGCCTGCAGGCGGGGAAATTCGGCAGGCGGCACTTCCACCTTTGCCATATTTCCATAGTGGCGGACGCGCACGTCGCTGAATCCCAGTTCATTCACTATGCTTTCGGCCGCTTCTATCTGCCGCAGTTTTTCCTGTGTAACCGGCTGATTATAGGGGATTCGCGAACTCAGGCAGGGGCTGGCCGGCTTGTTCCAGTTGGGCAGGCCAAAATACTGCGCAAGTTGGCGCACGTCCGGCTTGGTGATGCCACATTCGGCAAGCGGCGACAGTACACGGTGTTCGGTCGCGGCCTGCATACCCGGACGGTAATCGCCGCCATCATCACTGTTAGCGCCACTTAACACGTCAAAGGCCGGATACTGCTCCTTAATTCGCTGCAACGAATCAAACAAGTGCATCTTACAAAAATAGCACCGGTTTACGGGATTGCTGTTATACCGTTCATCAGCTATTTCGCCGGTATAAATCTCCTCAAGCCGGATGTCATAGCGACGACAGAAGTCACGGGCAAGTTCCAGGTCGCGTGATTTCAGGCTCTCGGAACCTGAAATCACGCCAACAACGTTGTCTCGCCCCTGGAAATGCCGCGCCATATACAGCGCCAGCGACGAATCAATGCCGCCGGAAAACGCCACGATTGACCCCTGCCGCGCCAGGAACCACTGCTCTAACCGATTAAGTTTGTCTTTTAATAATGCCTCCATAGGTCTCTCCAATTGAGGCTGTAAAAGTAACACTTTTTCCCGCAATGATATTACTAATCGCCGAAAATTTAATATTGCAATTATTTTTCAACCGTCCTAATCACGTCCGAAAGCCAGCGAAACACCGCCCTGGAAAGCGATGCCGTTGATGCCTACGGGGATAAAGTTTTTCGAGTAGCGTAACGGGATGCGGTCAACCGCAAAGAACAGGCTGTAGAAGCCGAGCTGCGAATGTACGCCTATTCCGATGGTTGGGAACTTGCCGTTGTGCAGGGTAGCGTTCAGCGTTGGCGCCAGCCACTTCAGCGGACGGAAGTTGGCAGATGCTGTAACATCGGCATAAGCCGACTTGTTGGCAAACAGGGTGGTTATTAACATTCCGACGCCGAGCTTGTCGTTCAGCAGGCAGTATTCGCCGCCTATGTTCAGCCGTGTGGACAGCGAGGAGGAATAGGACTTGCCGTCGCCGCGTTGCAGAGCATCCGTGAAGACGTCTCCAAGCTCATCGCGCAGGTTGCTGCCGATTTCGTCAACATCGTCTCCCACGATATAGTCAATGCCATCAAAGGAATAGCTGTCGGACACCTCCATCGTGGTGATGTTGTTTTTCCAGCGGATAAATCCGAGGTCGGTCAGGGCAGCCGACAGTTGCAGGTTTGGCAGTAGCCGGAAGGTCGCGCCAAGGTCAATGCCTATGCCGGAACCGCCTGCGAATGAAAAGTCGTCATCATATTCCATGCCGCCAAAGTCAGGGGTTTCCCGGTTCCCGTCATTTTTAAAAGGCAGGGTTATCGGAGCGGAAATACTCAGGGTACCTTTACCGTTTACGGCCCACTCATCGACGCCTGCCACAAGGTTAAAGCGGTCGAAGTCAGTCTTTATATTGGCCTGGCCGAGCAGGATTTTGAATTTTCCGCCGACGGTTAATCTCTCGTCAATTATATGCGAATATCCGAATCCCATTTCCGAATAAAGCGAGGCGTCTATGCCGAGCTTTTTCAGATCGAAGTTGCCATGTTCACCGGTGCCATACAACACTATATGGAAGAGGTCTTTGGGCAAATAAATCCCTGCATCCAGCCGCTCGGAAAAGTTGAACGTAAAATATCCTCTTTCGGCGATGCGAAATCCGAATGACAGGATGTCGAAGTTAAAATCCGTATAGAAGCGGGATGTTTTGGTGAGCTTATTGTAGAACTTGTCGCGCTCGGCCTCCGCGGCGGGATGCAAAAACAGGACGGTTTTTTCTTCACCGTTGATGTTCTTGCTGACGAAGGCATCACTCAACCGCACCGGCAAGCCGCAGTCAACGCGCCAGTTGGGCATTACAGGAATGTCGATAAACAATTTCGACTGGGGCTGGAAGGCAGGGTTGTAAGCGCTGCGTTCAGGAACACCGCGCATAAAATAAACCGTATTTATCTGGGCGGTTGCTGCCCCGCTTGCCAGCAGCAGCACTGCCGCTAAAAGAACTTTATATTGAGATAATTTCATTTTTTTTCTGTATATTGTTAAACAGTCAGTTTTCTGTATCCTACTCATTATTAAAGATAAAGCCGCCGGAAATAACTAATCCCATTTTCAGGCTCAGGAAGTCAGAGGCATTGAGTTTGGCTTTGCTTGCCGAATTGCCAAACAGCCGGAATCCGAGTTTCAGATATGTGGCTTTTTGCAGGTCTTCAAATTCGGTTTTTGTGAGTTCGAAATTGATGTCGCCCGTCTTTTCAACAGTAACATCGCCGTCGGCAGAAGTGTCGGCCTGTGCGAAATCGCCGAGTACTTTTTCGGACTGGCCGCCGATTTGCAGGGGCCGGTAATCGGCGTCAAGGGGGGCAATGCTGAGGCTGAATCCGAGCGGCAAATGCGATGTGTAGTTCAGCCGCAATGTGGTTTTACTGCCATCAACGAGATTGATGTCGCCGCCAATGTCAAGTGAAGTGGTGTCGGAATAGACTAAATTACTGCCCTCATTCAACCATAAGGGCAACAGCGCCGTGATGCCCACGTTCATGGCCGCATCGGTAGAGAACGATTGCATATCGCCGCGCGTGGCGGCATTAGTGATGTCGGCTATTTCTTTTGTCTTAATGGCAAACGACACCCCTACACCTTCCCCCAGCGATTCGCGGCTAAGCATGTGGGAGAATATCTCACGGTCATCCGCATTGGATATGGCCTCACGGTTGACAGTGATAGTTTTGCCACTCTCAACCGGGAAGTCTAATCCCCCGTCCGAAAATTCCAGGTCGTTGACCTTGGCGAGGTTGAATATCAGCGGAATATCTATGCCGCTCTGCTCCACGGCAAAGTCAATTTGCGGGGCATAGAAGCTGATTTGACTGTCACCAAGAAAGTCGGCTACATTGGCAATCACGCTCTCCTTATTCACGGGTTTTTCGAAGCCGTAGCTGAACCAGCCATAAACAGTAAAGTCGTCAGAACTGATGCCTACATTAATCGCGGTGCCGCTTCCACCGGTCGTGGTAACGCGCAGCTTGTAATCGTCTGCGTTAATGATTAGCGGATTGGCTTCGGTAATCGTAATTTTGCCGCCTATAATCGGATAGACCGTCCCGTCGGAAGCTATCAGCGACACAGCCGTAAGGCTGGTAGCAGAGATGGTTAACGTACCACTTGTATAAGTTACATGGTCAATGACGTGCTTGTTCTGGCTCGACGGGGACGGTATCGCCGTAGAAAGGTCGAACTTGAACGGAATGTCAAACTGCGCTCCGGCAGGGACAGGCGCTCCGCCGGTCGCAGGCAGGCTCAGGCTTTTAACTTTCGATTTCAGAGAGGAAAACGCCTCACTGAAATTCTTGTCCTCCTCCATCGCATAACTGAACGAATCAACGTAAGCAACCGCAAGAATACCGGTAGCTGTAGTGTCAAGCGTTACATGTGTGTCGCCGGGAATTTCTCCTTTCGAGCGTTTCACTATTTCCCGAATAGATATTGAACTTCTGTTCAGTATGGGAAAAGCAAAATCGCCCTTTACTAAGACCTCATCTGTGGAAAGATTGTTCAGGTCAATGCCCTTTTCAACACATGACGCAAAGACACCGACCACAAAGAGACAACAAAAAAAACTTTTCTTTAAATTCATGTCTAACGATAATTTGTTTAGGCTGCAAAAATAGTAATAAAAAGGATACAATTGATTAAAACAATATGATTTTTTTATATGGAAAGTATTTTATTTATATAACAGACTGAATTGCATTTACTGTTTCTGGAAAAACATATATTTTTGACACAAAATTAGTTTCTATGAATTTAAATTTAACTGACCTGACGACCGTTTATATCGCATGTTTACCGCACAACACGTCCGGAGGGCCGGAATTGCTGCACCAGTTAGCCTGGAAGTTGAATCGGCAGGGAATCAGGGCATGTATGTTCTACCTGAAGCGCAGTTCATCGCCGGTGGCCGATATATACCGGCAATATGTTGATTCTTACGTGTTTGAAGTGGAGGATTCCCGTCATAACATTTTGATTGTGCCGGAAGGCCGTACTTATCTGCTGCCACGCTACCGCAATATACAGAAGGTAATATGGTGGCTCAGTGTGGACAACTATTTTATTTCCCGCAATTTTCCGGAGAACCGCCTTCGCAGGGTTCTACGATTGCGCCGCTATTTTATGCCGGAAAATCCGACCACCCACGATGATATTACACTGCATTTAGTGCAGTCAAAATATGCAGCCGATTTCTTAGACAGTTATGCGATTAATAATTATGTATATCTTACCGATTATCTGCGGGCTGACTTCTTCGCTCGCAGTAGAGAACTGTCAGGCACGGTCAAAGAAGATATCGTCATTTATAATCCCAGGAAAGGTTTTAAGTTTACGGAGAAACTCATCGCCGCCTGCCCTGATATACATTTCACGGCGATTGAAGGCATGACGCCATCGGAAGTTGTTATGTTGATGGCCAAATCAAAGGTATATATTGACTTCGGCAATCATCCCGGTCGCGACCGGCTGCCTCGCGAAGCGGCCATGATGTTAGACTGTGTCATTACCGGCAAACGCGGCGCCGCCGGCAACGACATTGATACGCCCATACCGCCGGAATTTAAGTTCGACGACCGCGACGCAGATGTTCCGGCAATCAGGGAGGCCCTGCGGAAGCTGCTAGCAAATTATGCGGCCGAAGTTAAAAAATTCGCTGCCTATCGTGCCACTATACAGCAACAGGAACATTTATTCGATTCCGAAATCAATGCCATATTTACCCGTCATGTTAAGAAAAAGCTCTTTTTTTCTTAACATGGTAGAATGAATTGATTTTTTATCTTAATTTTGCAGCGTAAAAAGAGAGTTTTTATGAAAAACACAGTTTTTGCCGCAGGTTCTGCCTGGACGGCGTTTTTAGCGTTTATTATTGTCATTATTGACCAGTTATTAAAAAGTTCAATGCCTATTGGCGCCACAACGGGCTTCACTTACGTGGCCTTCGTTGCGTGGGCGGTGTATTTCTTTTCGGGCTGTACGCTCAAAGGCGGAATCCGCGCAATGCTCGGTTGGGCTATCGGGATAGGGTTCTCTATCGGGATAGTCAAGATTGCCGGACTGTTCGGGTTCACCCCGTTCTTCTGCGTACCGATAGCAGTGTTCATCGTAGTTTTCCTCGTGCTTTACCTCGAAAAAGTGCCGTGGATAGACCTCATTCCGGCAATGTTTGTCGCCTCCGGCACATATTTCGGAATGATAAACTACGTCGCTGCAGGCGATTTGACGAACTGCGCCAAGGTGGAGCTGATTTACGGCTTCATTGGGTTCCTCTTCGGATGGATAACCATCGCAGGCAAAGACGTCATTGCGAAGGCTCTGACAAAGAAGTAATAATTCTTACATATCAGAATCTTTTCTGATGACGTCGTGAGTGCCGCCTTCCACGATGCTGGTAGCTGAGACGAGCGTGATTTTGGCATTATTTTTCAGCTCGCTGAAATTACGGGCGCCACAGCTACACATTGTGGAGCGGATTTTTCCGAGTGTCTGGTCGAGGTTGTCCTTGAGCTTTCCGGCGTACGGCACATAGCTGTCCACCCCCTCTTCAAATTTCATGGATTCGGAGGCCCCGCCCATGTCGTATCGTTGCCAGTTGCGGGCGCGGTTGGAACCTTCCCCCCAATATTCTTTAAGATACCTGTTGTTAATCATGATTTTTCGACCGGGGCTTTCGTCAAAACGGGCGAAGTAACGCCCCATCATAATGAAGTCGGCGCCCATAGCCAATGCAAGTGTGAGGTGGTAGTCCTGCACGATTCCGCCGTCAGAACATATCGGGATATAGCGCCCCGTTTTATTGAAATACTCGTCGCGGGCAGCCGCCACATCGATAATGGCCGTTGCCTGGCCGCGTCCGATGCCTTTCTGTTCGCGGGTGATACAGATAGAACCGCCTCCGATGCCCACTTTCACGAAATCGGCACCTGATTCAACTAAATAAAGGAAGCCATCGCGGTCAACCACATTCCCCCCACCGATAAAGCCGTTAAAGTTCTGCTTGACATACTGGATAGTATCGCGTTGCCATTCGGAGAAGCCGTCAGAGGAATCCACGCACAGCACGTCAGCACCTGCCTCCATCAGTTCGGGAACGCGCTCACGGTAGTCGCGGCTATTGATACCCGCCCCCACCAACAATTTCATGTTGCCGTCCGACAACTCATTAGGATATTCTTTATGGCTTTCATAGTCCTTGCGGAACACGAAGAATTGTAGCCGCCTCTTTTCATCAATAATTGGCAGCTGATTGAGCTTATGGTCCCAGATGATATCGTTGGCTTCATTGAGCGAGATTCCTGCCTGGCCGGTAATCAGCTTGTCGAATGGCGTCATAAAGTCTTTGATTTTCCTGTCTAACGGGTCGCGCGAGGGCCGGTAATCGCGGCTGGTAACTATTCCCAACAGCTGGCCGTTAGGGGTCCCGTCTTCGGTAATTCCCAGCGTTGAATGGCCGGTAATTTCTTTCAGTTTCAGCACGTCAGCAAGGGTATGCGCAGGCGTGAGGTTCGAATCACTGACCACAAAACCTGCTTTAAATTTCTTTACACGACGTATCATTTCCGCCTGTGAATCAACAGGTTGTGAGCCAAATATAAACGACATTCCCCCATTACGCGCCAACGCTATAGCCAGATTATGGTCGGAAACAGCCTGCATAATGGCCGAAACAAAGGGAATATTTAGTTCTATAGCCGGCTTTTCTCCTCTTCCAAACCCCGTCAACGGGGTCTTTAATGAAACATTATCCGGCGTACAGGCTTTGGTGGTCAAGCCCGGAATCAGCAGATATTCGCTGAACGTTCTGGAAACTTCTTCGGTATATTGCGCCATGTCAACTTCTTTTATGGTTAAAAATTGTGCAAAGATACATATTTTTCCGATACGGCGAGCAAAAATTTTCACATGACGTTCCTATGTCATCCGGCATCAATGACTCTCCGCGCTTCCGCAATCAGTTTTTCTGCTTTGATTTTCAGATGGCTGCAATCAACAGGCGAAGCATTGACTTCGTCTTCATCATTGTTCCATGCTCGGCATCCTCCGCCGCAGAGATACCGAAATTCACAGTCCTTGCACCGCTCGATGGTATCTACGCTTCTTTCCGCAAATACGGCGAACTGTTTTGAGCGCAATACCAGTTCAAGCCCGTCTGTGATCACATTTCCAACACAAGCCCTTGTGGTGCGCCAAGCCACGCATGGATAAGCATCCCCTCCGGGTTCAACGTAAAGATTCTTGCCGATGCCGCATGTTTTTATCGGGAATATTCCTCTTATTAATAATTGCCGCTCATTTAACTGACTGAGTTGGCCGCCGCAAATCAGAGGTTCTTCCGCCTCGCTCGCTCTGCCTAACGGGAAAAGCGGTTTGTAGCGCGGCGGAGCGATATCCAGTTG
>JAISSS010000108.1 GCA_031272965.1 Bacteroidales bacterium
TTAACAGTATAACCCGTTGTAGCGCCGGTACCGACTATATCATTCCACGATACATAATACTCGGGATAGTTGTTGCCACTGCCATCATCCTGTGTCTCGTCGTGTGCCCCCATAACGGCTAACCACAACGCCTGCGTTACTTCTGTCTGGCCAATGCTGAAATCGCTTAGTGTTACGCTGTGAACAGGAGTAGCATAAGTAATAGTTGCATCGCCCATGTTGAATGTTCCGCCCTCAACGCCAATCATTTCAAACGAGACACCATTTGTGGTATAGGTTTTATTGGTTGCAGAACCTGCGCCGGTTACGGTAACGGTGCAGGTGGCCGTCTTATTCCCGTCCTGGGTGGTTATGGTAATTGTGGCCGTGCCTGCGGAAACGGTCGTTACCAGCCCGCTCGCATTAACAGTGGCCACAGCCGTATTGCTGGTAGTCCAGTTTACTGTCTTGTTTGTAGCATTTTCCGGCGCCACCGTTGCCGTGAGGGTTTCCGAACCGCTCACGGCAAGTGAAAGCGTTGTCTTATTGAGCGTTACGCCTGTAACGACCACTGCCGGTTCCGCGCCGTCTTTCTTGCCGGCGGCAACTCCAAGCGCCAGCAACAGTGTCAGCGCACTTTGAAACAAAATATGTCTTGTCATTTATCTAAAAAATAAACTATTATCAAATCAATAAAATACTAATATACAGCCAGTTACATTTCAATGGCCATGCCATAAAACTCACTTTTCCCAGCGTCCTATCAAAGGTTCCTCGTTTGGATGCCATTTCGCAGCAAAAATAGAAAAAAAATGGGCACATCAATGTTAAAATCAAAATTTTTATATCATATTATGTATAACATATTGAGTACAAAGATATTAACCTGTTTATAAAAAATAGAGTATAGTTATTAGAGTATAGAGTGTAGTTACTGTGGCAGGGGCGCACATCGCGGGTGGTCGAAAAATCATAGCAATCAGATGAATTACAGTTCGGACAAGGGGGATTGCGGGTCATGCCTGCAATGACGGGTTGGCTGTAGGGATGCACGGCCGTGCGTCCCTACAATAGCTGTGTGTCCCTGCAATAACCCTACGTCCTACAATAACCGTGCGTCCCTGCAATAGCCGTGCGTACAACTCCCCTCGCTTTTGAGAGGGCCGGATGAGGTACAAAAATCAAGGTTAGAGACATCCCGTTCCTTCGCAGTATGGTTATCCGCGGAACATCGGGTCGTTTTTGAGCAGCCATTCGGCAATCTGGACGGCGTTCAGGGCGGCGCCTTTCTTGATTTGGTCGCCGACGCACCAGAATGTCAGGCCATTGGGGGTGGTGATGTCTTTGCGCAGGCGTCCCACATAGACGTCGTCTTTGCCAGCCACGAACAGCGGCATGGGATATTCCTTATTTTGCGGGTCGTCGATGAGTGTGAGCCCCTGGAAGCGGCTGAACGCATCGCGGACGGCGCTTATTTCGAGCGGCTGTTCGGTTTCCACCCATATCGCTTCCGAATGGGAGCGTGCCACCGGAACGCGGACGCATGTGGCGCTCACCTCTGCATCGGTATGCATGATTTTCTTGGTCTCCCAGTTCATCTTCATCTCTTCCTTCGTGTAGTCGTTGTCAAGGAACACGTCGATGTGGGGGATGACGTTCATGGCGAGCTGGTACTGGAATTTGCTCACGGTAACGTCCTGATTTGCGGCAATCTGGCCGGTTTGCAGTTCCAGCTCGGCGATGCCGCGGGCGCCTGCACCGCTGGCGGCCTGATAGGTAGCCACTAATACGCGGCGTATTCTGGAGAGCGCATCAATGGGCTTTAAGGCTACTACCATCTGAATTGTTGAGCAGTTCGGGTTTGCGATGATATTTCGCGGGCGTGTCAGCGCGTCGGCGGGGTTCACTTCCGGCACCACTAATGGCACGTCGTCGTCATATCTGAATGCGCTGGAATTGTCTATCATCACCGTGCCGAAGCGGGTGATGGTATCTGCAAATTCTTTTGACACCGATGCTCCCGCCGATGCCAGTGCAATATCTATGTCCTTAAAATCGTCGTTATGTTTCAACTCTTTTACTTGTAGCGACTTGCCGCGAAAGGCATACGTCCGCCCCGCGCTGCGCTCAGAACCGAATAATACCAACTCGTCGAGCGGGAACGCCCGTTCATCCAAAACTTTCAGAAATTCCTGTCCTACGGCGCCACTGACGCCTACTACTGCAACTTTCATGCTATATTTAATAATTTTAAAAGTGCAAAATTAGCGCATACTTTGATTCGTTCCTGAAAACGGGCATAAAAAATTAATATTCGTATCTAAAAGCTATCTTCTCCGGCGGAGTTCGCGGGTGAGCAGGGCTGTAAATTCGTGATTTTTAAGTCCCCATTTGGGGGCGACGACCATTTCAGGGGGGGCCTGACTGACAAACCGCTCAATGTAGATGTCCTTTCGCAGCCGTGCGAGGAAGTCGGCCACTAAGGCGATGTATTCGTCCACTGTCAGCAGGTGGAAGCTGGCCGGATTGGCGGTATATGCGGCGGCCATGGCAGTATCCGTATGAATTTGGAGCTGGTGCAGTTTCAGCGCCGTAACCGGCAATTGGGAGATGGCGTCGGCATGATTGAGGATGTCAGAGCGCGATTCGCCCGGCAGCCCGAGAATGAGGTGGGCGCAGACGGGGATGTTTCGGACGACAGTGCTGCAAATAGCCTGTCGGGATTCGGCAAACGTATGTCCGCGGTTGATACGTTGCAGGGTGCTGTCGTTAGTGGTTTCGACGCCATATTCGACCATCACAAAACACCTTTCGGCCAGCCCGGCCAGCAAGTCGAGCGTGGCCTCGCTGATGCAGTCGGGGCGTGTGGCGATGACCAAGCCGAGAACTTTCCCGTTTGCCAGCGCTTCTTCATAGCGTCGCCGCAGTGTGTCAAGCGGTGCATACGTGTTTGAATATGACTGAAAATAGGCCAAATAATGCATGTCGGGGTATTTATGCCCAAAGAAGCGGATACCGGCGTCAATCTGGGCGCTGATTGACGCTTCCGAGCCGCAGTATGCGGGGCTGAAAGCGGCATTATTGCAATAGGTGCAGCCATGCCATGCCTTTGTGCCGTCGCGGTTCGGGCATGTAAAGCCTCCGTTAACCGAAATCTTCTGCACTTTTACGCCAAAACGCCGCTGCAGAAATATGGAAAAATCATTGTACATTGCCGACTGTTTACGGTCTGTTACTGCCTCCATTCTTTAAAAGAATAATAATTGTCCGCAAAATTAGCGCTTTTTCGGGACATTTTTTCTATAGCTATTGAAAAAACATGTATTTTAGTGCCGTTTTTCAGGCTAACAGGTTTGTTTTGAAAAAATATACAATAAATGAATATTACGAACACAGTTTTTGGCGCCGTTAATGGCGTCGAAGTGGGACTTTTTTCGCTGAGCAACGATAACGGGCTTACCGTAAAGGTTACTAATTATGGCGGCATTATTACCTCCATAGAGATGCCCGACAGGGAAGGACGCATAGAGAACATCGTGTGTGGCTTCGATACGCTTGAGGGCTATCTCAATGCTGACTACCTCAACAACTATCCGTATTTCGGATGCATGTTGGGGCGGGTTGCCAACCGAATAGCCAAAGGCCGTTATGAGATTGACGGTCAGGAATTTACGGGCGTCATAAATAATGGCCCCAATCATTTGCATGGCGGGACAGTGGGTTTCGACCGCCGCATCTGGCAGGCCGAGACCTCGCTGAGCGATAACCACGTATGTCTGCTGCTTAAATATACCAGCCCTGACGGGGAAGAAGGCTATCCGGGAACCCTCAAGGCCGAAATCATGCTGCTGCTCACCGGCAACGACCTCGGCATAAGCTATACGGCACACACCGACAAACCGACGCCGGTAAACCTGTCAAATCACACCTACTTTAACCTCTCCGGCGGAAAGGAAAATATCTTTAATCACGTTCTGCAATTGAACGCTTCCACGTTCACCGAGATGGAGGCAAACATCCCCACCGGGCGGATATTACCCGTAGAGGGCACCGAGTTCGACTTCCGTGCGCCCAAACGCCTCGGCGATGGGATTGCCCGCCTGCCACAGGGATACGACGACAACTACGTGATTGACAACCCGCAACCACATTCCCTCGTCGCGGCGGCCGCCCTGTGGGAGCCGAAATCCGGCCGTCGCGTCGAAATCGCCACATCACAGCCCGGACTGCAACTCTATACCGGCTACTGGATTCCCGAACTGACGGTCGGGGGCGTTAAGAAGTTCGGTCGATATTCAGGCGTCGCCCTCGAAACACAACACTTCCCCGATTCGCTGCATCACAGCCATTTCCCCTCTGTGGTGCTGAGACCTGACGAGAACTACCGTGAAGTTACTGCTTACAGCTTCCTGACCGAATAACTGCCACATTCTTCCATGAACAAGAATATACAGACAATTGTTGAGCTGTTTGAGATGGCGGCTGCCAAGTACCCGAATAATGCCTATTTATGGGAAAAGAAGAACGGGGTGTATCAACCCAGCAGCTATGCTGACGTCCATCAAAGCGTTATCCGTTTTGCGGCAGGGCTGATGTCGCTGGGTATCCGGCGGGACGACCGCATTGCGCTACTGTCGGAAGGCCGCAATCAGTGGCTCATTACCGAGCTGGGCGCCCTCTATGCCGGAGCAGTGAATGTCCCCCTCTCAATAAAACTGGACGCCGAAACGGAGCTGAAGTTCCGCATAAAACATTCCGGATGCCGGATGGTGGCCGTATCGGCGCAGCAGGCCCCAAAAATCGAACAAATCAGGAAGCAACTGCATAATCTGGAAAAAGTCATTTATTTAGACATCAAAGATAACCCCGAAAAGAACGACCTCTTTTATTATGACATCATTGCGCGGGGGAAGGCCTGGCTGAAAAGCCATGCCGCCGAAGTGGAAGAACGCTGGCGCTCGGTAAAGCCTGATGACCTGGCCAATATATCCTACACTTCCGGCACCACGGCCGACCCCAAAGGAATTATGCTGTCGCACCGGAACTACACCGCCAATGTGCTGCAGGCACATTCCCTGATTCATATCACAAGCAAGATGCGGACATTAGCCTTCCTGCCGTGGGACCACGCCTTCGCCCACACCGCCTGCCTCTATTGCTTCATGTATAAAGGCGCAAGTGTGGCCGCCCCGGAAATAGGAAATTCCCCGATGGAAACCCTGCGAAATATCCCCAAAAATATTAAGGAGATAAAACCCGACCTGCTGATGAGTGTTCCCGCAATCGCCAAAAACTTCCGCAAAAATATCGAAGCAGGAATCCGGCAAAAGGGCGATAAAGTCTGGAAACTGTTCCAAAAAGCTATGAAGCTGGCTTATGACTACAACGGCATCGGATGGGACAGGGGCAAAGGCTCCAAAATCTTTAAAAAGCCCCTGCTGTGGCTCTATGACATGCTGCTGTTCCGCAAAATACGCGCTAATTTTGGGGGCAATCTGAAATTCTTTATCGGGGGCGGGGCGTTGCTCGACACCGAGCTGCAACGCTTCTTCTATGCTATCGGAATCCCCATGTGTCAGGGATACGGGCTGTCGGAAGCCTCGCCCGTGATTTCGTCGAACTCCCTGAACGCCATTAAGTTCGGCTCCTCCGGCCGGCTGGTCAAAAATATGGAACTGAAAATCCTCGACAGCGACGGCAACCAACTGCCCGTCGGCGAGAAGGGAGAGATAGTCATCAAAGGCCCCAACGTAATGGTGGGATATTGGCGGAATCCGGAGGCATCGATAGAAACGGTGGTTGACGGATGGCTCCACACCGGCGACATGGGCTATATGGACAGCGACGGCTTCCTCCACGTGTTGGGACGGTTTAAGAGCTTGCTAATTGCCGACGACGGCGAGAAGTTTAGCCCCGAAGGCATTGAAGAGGCCATTGTTGACCAGTCCCAACTGATTGACCAGTGTATGCTGTATAACAATCAGAAGCCCTTTACCGTAGCTCTGCTGGTGCCAAATATGGCCGCACTGAACCGCGAACTGGCCGCAAAGAATCTGTCGATGAAGACCGATTCCGGCTGTAAAGCAGCGTTGGAACTCTTGCAGTTGGAAATCGATAAATATAAACGTGGCGGGCTATTCGCAAATCAGTTCCCCGAAAGATGGCTGCCTGCTACCATGGCAATACTGCCGGAGCCATTCTCCGAGCAGAACGGATTGCTAAACTCTACCATGAAGATGGTGCGCGGCAAAATTACCGACCGCTATACCAAGGAATTGGCTTTTCTTTATACCCCCGACGCGAAGAAAATCACCAATGAACTGAACATTAAGAATTTGTATGATTGGAATAATCGGGTTAAATCATAAGACAGCGCCGCTGCCGGTGCGGGAGAAGTTCGCCTTCAACAGCGATGAGAGCACGGCATTGGCGCAGAGAATTACCGGCAGTAAATATATTGACGAGGCGGTCGTGCTGGCAACCTGCAACCGGACGGAAGTCTATTTCAAGTCCAATGAGTGTTGCTCTACGGGGGCGTTCTCGATTGTGCGCGGCTATCTGACCGAATATGCTGGTATTGAGGCCGATATAGCGCCCTACTTCTATGAATACCGGCACGACGCGGCTGTGCGGCACCTGTTTCGGGTGGTATCGAGCCTTGATTCGATGGTGCTGGGCGAATATCAGATAGTGTCGCAGGTAAAGGAAGCCTTTCATTTAGCGGCTGATTGCGGTGCGGCTGGCCCGATATTCAAACGCCTCGCAGACAGGGCGCTGGAAACCGGAAAGACAGTGCGCACAAAGACCGCCCTGAGCGAGGGCGCCTTCTCGGTGAGCTATGCCGCCGTGCAAAAATGTGCCGAACAGTTCGGAGCTTTGGACAGCCGCAGCGTCCTGCTGGTGGGCGCGGGAGAGACCGGCGAGCTGGTGGTGAAAAACCTCTGCAAAAAAGGCTGTCGCAACATCACTATCGTTAACAGGACGCCGGAACACGCTCAAGCGCTGGCCGACAAATATTGCGGGCGGATGTTACCGCTTTCCGCCTTGCCTGACGCCATCCACGCGGCCGAAATTATCATCACCTCAGTAACCACGAAAGAACCATTGTTCGATTCCGAACACATTCGTCCGCATCTCAATGGCTTCCCGCAGGTGCTGATGCTCGACCTGGGAATCCCCCGTAATATCAATCCCGACGTGGGTATGCTGCCTGGCGTAAGCCTGCTGAACATCGACGACCTGCAGGCCGTTGTCGCCGGAAATCAGGCGCAAAAACAGACCTGTATCGCTGTGGCCGAAGACATTATTAATGCAAAGACCGGCGAGTTTGCCGACTGGCTCAACTCGCGGACATTAGCCCCGATAATACACAATATCGTGGAAATGGGCAGCCGTCTATGTGCCAAAGAAATAGCCACTCTA
The DNA here is from genome assembly GCA_031272965.1 of Bacteroidales bacterium. Classification (GTDB taxonomy): domain Bacteria; phylum Bacteroidota; class Bacteroidia; order Bacteroidales; family Prolixibacteraceae; genus JAISSS01. The sequence goes on from JAISSS010000108.1 coordinate 7,402, forward strand.
CAGGCGGCAGCCCCCGCTGACGAGCTGCCGCTACTGAAGCGACAGGCACAGCGGCTGGCCGAAAAGTGGAGCAATGAGATGATTAAGACCCTGAAAATTGTCAGCGACAACGGCCGAAAAACCGAGTGCGTAAAAGTTATTAATGACTTCGTGTCGGAAACTGCCCGCGATAATTAGCCATGCAAAACAGGACGCTTAAAATCGGTACGCGGGGCAGCAAGCTGGCGCTGTGGCAGGCCGACTGTGTAAAATGCTGTATCACAGCCCTATTTCCGGACATAATCATAGAAACGCTCATAATTAAGACCACCGGCGACAGGATTCAGGATGTTGCTCTGTCGAAGATAGGCGATAAGGGGCTGTTTACCAAAGAATTAGAGCAATCTCTGCTTCAGGGCGATATTGATATGGCTGTTCACAGCCTCAAAGACTTGCCCACAGAGTTGCCCGATGGTCTGCTCATCGGGGGCATTCTCCAACGCGGTACTGCGGGCGAGGTGTTGCTGTCGCGCTCCGGCAAACGCTTGTCGGAGCTGACGCCCGCCGACCGGCTCGGAACGTCCAGCCTCCGCCGTCGCGCCCAGCTGCTGCATTGGAACCCGAATTTGCAGATTGCCGACGTACGCGGAAACGTGGACACCCGTATCCGCAAGCTGCAGGAAGGCCACTGCGACGCACTGATAATGGCCGAAGCGGGTATCGTCAGACTGGGGTACGAACAGCTCATCACCGAAAGGATTTCGCATGAAATTATCCTGCCTGCAACGGCTCAGGGTGCTGTGGCTGTGCAAGTCTGCGACGATAACGACCGTGCTGCAGGCATTGCCGAAAGCATTACCGACGAGCTGACATGGCATCTGACGATGGCCGAGCGCGCCTTCCTGCGAACCCTCGATGGCGGATGTCATACTCCGGTTGGCTGCCATGCAGAATTGATTGGAACAAATGTCCAAATTACCGGCATGTTGGCCGCCCTCAACGGTTCCCCGCTGATAAGGGCTTCAATTACTTGCCCGTTAGAGGAGGCCTCCGAAAAAGCCGTTGAATTAGCCGAACAAATCAGGGCCGATTTTCTGCGGGCATCCTGCTGAAAATCAACATTCTTTCACATACAGATTACCGTCGCCATAGCTGAGGAAGCGGTACCCGTTGTCGAGGGCATGCTGATATGTGCGGCGCCAGTCGTCTCCGATGAAGGCGGCCACCAGCAGCAACAGTGTACTCTGTGGCTGATGAAAATTGGTAATCATGCCGTTGAGTAGCCGGAAGCGGTACCCCGGCACAATGAATATCTGCGTTGCGGCCTGAAGCTGTTCCATATTGCGGCTGTCCATATATTCCAAAATCGCCGAAAGTGATTCGGCAACTGTCAGTTGCGGGCTGTGTTGATACGGTTCCCACTGGCCTACCGTCAATTGAGCGTTGCCTGCGGCCATCTTTACCCCCAGCCAGTAAAGGCTTTCAAGTGTGCGTACCGATGTGGTGCCAACGGCAATCAGCGGGCGGGTGTTGGCAGCTAATGTTTGCAGCAGATGACGGCTGACCGCAAAATGCTCGGTGTGCATCTCATGGGCGGCAATGGTGGCGGCTTTTACCGGCTTAAAAGTTCCCGCGCCGACGTGCAGCGTAACCTCGGCAGTGTCAATGCCTCTGCTGTGCAGGTCGCCGAATGTGGCCTCCGTGAAGTGCAGTCCGGCGGTGGGGGCGGCAACGGAACCGTCAACTGACGAATAGACAGTCTGGTAGTCGGTCTCGTCGTAGGCTTCCGCAGCACGCTCCAAATAGGGGGGAACAGGCAAGCTGCCAAGCTGGTCGAGCGCTTCTCCGAAAGCTATCTCCGGCGTCCAGCAGAACTCCACATTGACGTTGCCGCCGTCGGTTGACAGTTTGCGGGCGGTGAGACGTAACGTCATGCCGTCGAAAACGGTCTCTGTTTCAAGGAGTTCATCTTTCCATTTTTTCAGGTTGCCAACCATACATTCCCAAATGCAGCGGTCGGTTTGCTGAAATGCTATCTGATAGTCGGACGGCTCAACGGGGGTAAGGCAGAAGAGTTCGATGGCGGCGCCGGTGGCCTTGCGAAACCGCAGCCGGGCGTGAATAACCCGTGTATTGTTGAACACTAAGAGGCTGTCGTCGGGCAACTGTCCGGCCAGCTCGCAAAAGGTGCTGTCGGCAATGTGGCCGTTGCGCCATATCAACAGTTTTGCAGCGTCGCGCTCCGGTAGCGGGTAGCGGGCGATGCGGGCATCCGGCAACTCATAGTTTAATGCATGGGCATCCTGCTGAAACAGGGCTGCGTTTTTCATATCCGACGATTTCATGCCGCAAGGTATCACTTGTCCCCGTTTTTCTCATCTTTCTTTCCGAAAGCCGAGAAATGCACGTATTTTTTCGGGTTATTTTTTATGTCGGTCAGCAGCTCGTCGATGGTGGCGCTCAACTGGGTGAGGTTATGATAGAGTTCGGCGTCGTTGACGAGCAGTCCGGCGGTGCCTTCCGGTTTGTTCAGTTTCTGCGTAACCTCGTTGAGGTTCTGCGCCATTTGGGTGAGATTTTTGAACATGAGTTCCATATCTACATCGGCGAGGTTGTCGGAAACGGTGGCGAGGTTTTGCAGGATTGCTGCCAGCTGGCCGGAATTTGAGTAGATAGTGTCCGACAGGTTGCTGACATTTTGCAGGATGTTGCCCATCGACATGTTCAGTTTCAGCGAGGCCTCCTGCAGGTTCGCCATCGTGCGGTTGAAGTTCTTGAAACTTTCGATGAGGTTTTTGCGGCTCTCTGCATTAAAGATGTAAGTAACCACGGTCATTACCGAATCGAAAGAGGAGAGCAGCTCTTCGGCCTTGTTTTTCAGGGGCAGCACCTGCATGCTGACCTGTTCCATGAGGTCGCTTTCGATGTCGCCGATGATGGTGTCGTTGGCAGTATGGAATACGCTGTCGTTGCTCATGTTCAGCACGATAGACTTAGTGCCCATGATGTCGCTCGATTCTATGCGGGCTATGGTACCTTTGGGCAGTTTCAGGTCGCCCTGTACGGCGAATGTTACTGTCAGGTGATGCCCGTCGCTGGCGAAGCCTATCTCTTTGACCTGTCCTACCTGAAAGCCATTCGTATATACGGGGCTCGATTTCTGTAGCCCGCTGATGTTGTGATATATCACGTGGTACAGCGAGTTCTTCCGGAACAGGTCAAGCCCCCGCAGGAAGCTCATACCCCAAACGAATATGAAAATGGCGCCCAAAACGAGCAACCCTAATTTACTGTATCTTGAAATTTTCATGGCGTTTCTATTAAAAAACTCTGCAATATTACTACAAATTACGTTACCTGCTACGGATTTAACATTTTTTTTGCTTCGTGAAGTGGAATTCGCTGTCCCTGATACGTGGCCACGATGAAGGCGTCCGGAAACATGCGGGCGATGCTTCGGCGGCGCTTCTCGACAGCCGAATATGACAGCTCTTTGCCATAGAGGTATTTATACATGCCCTCGTGCCGCATTACGAATATGTCGTTCAGCCCTTTAAATATGGGCGATGTCAGCGATAGTTTCACGTCGGAGGCCTTAATCTGGACGCTGAAATATGCGTCAGGCTCGCTTTGTGCGGGCGGCGTTTGCGCGGCATGTTGTAGCGATTCCGGCGTGGATTGCGGGATGAAAACCGGTCGTTCCTGCGACATCGGCACGGCTTGGGCAGGCTCGTGTGCTGCCGACACATCTGCGGCGTGGGGCGGCGAAGACGGGGCAGGGTAGGGGGTAACAGCGGCAGTATGCACTGTGTCGGGATTCGCGGCAGTGGCAGGCCGTGTGGACTGCGGCGTCGCGGATTGTGCCGCCGACAGGGGGGCCTCGGTTGCGGCAGTATTGCGGCGGAAGTCGCTCTTACTCTCAATGGCGTCACGGTATGTCTTGAAGGCCTTAAAAATGGAATAGGCGATGTTCATTTGCCCCTGCTCGGAACTTAAATATCGCGCTTCGGTGGGGTTGCTGAGGAATCCGGCTTCCACCAGAATGCCGGGCATGGTTATCTGCCGCAGCACTAAGAACCCGGCCTGCCGGACGCCGCGGTCTCGCCGCATAGCCGTGTTTTTGAACTCGTTCTGCACTAATTGCGCCATGCCAATACTTTGCTCCAAATACCCGTCCTGAACCGTCTCAAACATGATATATGATTCCGGCGAGGTGGGGTCGAAGCCCTCATATTTGGTGCGGTAGTTGCTCTCCATCAGGATAACGGCGTTCTCTTTTCTGGCTACTTCGAGGTTCTCTTCCGACTTGTGCAGTCCCAGCACAAATGTCTCGGCACCGTAAGTTGACGTGCCGGAAAAGAAGTTGACGTGAAGCGAGATGAACAGCGTCGCCTTATTGCGGTTGGCGATTTCGGCGCGCTCATAGAGGGGGATGAAAACGTCTTTGTCACGGGTGTAAACAACCTTCACCTCCGGAGTGAGCTGCTGTATATAACTGCCCAGTTTTAAGGCCAAGTCAAGCACAATATCTTTCTCGTTCAGCCGGTTCGCCTGTGCTCCGGGGTCAATGCCGCCATGTCCGGCGTCGATGACGACAGTAAAAGGCTGTTGCTGGCCTGCTGTGCCCAGACTCGCAAAAATGAACATCAGCAACATAACGGAACCTGATAATCCGGTCATTCTCATTACACAAACGACTATAAATTGATTACAAAAGTATATAATCTTTCAATTATCGGCGCTGTTTATGCCGGAATTTTGTTAACAAAATGCGGCTAAGCGGTTGATAAACACAAATATACAGGCAACTCAGGGCTGCCGGAGACATATATTGGCCGCCTGTTGCCGTTAAAATTGATTTTACAAATCACTTATTTCAGGCGCATTTTTGAGTTTGTCAGCAATGTTTTTATACTTTTGCAGCCGGTCATGAAGATTTTTTCAGGCAATTTGAAACGAAAGTTTAAAATATACGTACTTTTATTGCTGTGTATAACATTGAGTTTCACAGTATTACCCAATTCGGGCAGACCTCATGGCGCCGCTCATGGCGGGACGCCGCCGTCGCTGTATGCCGTTCCGACCGCGGACACGACCGATACGGTATTACCCCTTCCGTTAACGTTGCCGGATACGCTTACCGTTGCAGCTGCCGACGGCCATGCCCCCGATTCCGTACTGCCCCTGCCCGATTCACTGCGCCTCGCCGTGCCCGATTCGCTGTCTCCGGCACCATCCGACAGCCTGCTCATCGATTCGCTGCAAACCCCGCCCCTGCTGGAGGCGCCCATAGAATATAAGGCCACTGATTCCATCTCTTTCGATATAAGTGTGAAAAAAGTGTTCTTCTATACCGGCGGCCAGATTAATTATCAGGATATTGAGCTGAAAGCTGACGCTATTACGCTCGACATGGATACGCGGGAGGTCTTTGCCATCGGTGTGGAAGATACCGCCGGCGTGTGGCAGGGCAAGCCCGTCTTCAAAGACGGTTCCGACGAGATGAGCAGCTCCACGATGCGCTACAATTTCAAGACACAAAAAGGCATAATTACCGACCTGAAAACCAATCAGGGGGAAGGCACCGTGTTGGGCAAGCTGACAAAAAAGGTTGACAAGAAGACGTTCCTGATGAAAGACGGTCAATATACCACCTGCGATGCCGACCATCCGCATTTTTTCCTGAACATGACCAAAGCGAAGGTCATTTCAGGCAAGACCACTATCACGGGGCCTGCCTATATGGTGCTCGAAGATGTGCCGCTGTATCCCATATTCCTGCCTTTCGGGTTCTTCCCCAGCACGGAGAGCTATTCATCGGGCATAATTATTCCCTCCTATGGAGAGGAAGGCAACCGCGGATTCTTTCTGCGCGACGGCGGCTATTATTGGGCCGCCAGCCAGTATTTCGACCTCAACATGAAAGGCGACATCTATTCACGGGGCTCGTGGGCAACGTACCTTAATTCAAACTACAAAAAACGCTACAAATATTCCGGCAACGTATCCCTGTCATACAACATCAACCAGTATGGCGAGAAAGAGATGCCCGATTTCTACCGCACGAAGGGCTTCAGTGTGCGCTGGTCGCATACGCAGGACGCAAAAGCCAACCCGTTTCAAACCTTCTCGGCCAGCGTGAACCTGTCAACCAGCAGCTATGACAAGGAGAACGCCTTAGATATGAACAGCTACCTGACAAACACCAAGTCGTCAAGCATCTCCTATAGCAAGAAATGGGAAAATTCGCCGTTCAACATGTCGGTAAATGCCCGCCATTCCCAGAACTCCTCAGATTCGACCATGAGTCTCGGCCTTCCCGAACTTACCCTGTCGATGTCTAAGATATACCCCTTCCGCAAAAAACAGCGCTCCGGCAAATTGAAGCCATGGGAAGAAATAGGCTTCAGCTATACGGCTAATATCCGTAATTCCATAACCGCCAAAGAACGGGAAATCCTTCACAAAAGCATCGTGAAAGACTGGAGCAACGGATGGCAACACTCAATTCCCATCTCCCTGCCGAGCCTCACCCTGCTCAAGCACATCAACATAAGTCCCGGCATCAGCTATGCCGAAAGGTGGTATCTAAGCTCCCTGAAACAGCGCTACTTCTTTGACCCTGTAACCCGCAAGGGGACGGTAGATGTTGACACCGTTTACGGATTCAAGCGAAACTATGACTATTCGGGCAGTATCAGCGCCTCCACCAATATCTACGGCACCTTCGAGCCGCGGGTACAGATGGGACGCCTGATAAAGATGCGGCATAAAATGACCCCATCAATCAGCATGAGCTATAGGCCTGATTTCGGCAATCCCAAATACGGATTCTGGGACAGCTATCGCGACGAGAGCGGCAAGACCGTCTATTATAACCGCTTTGCAAACGGCATTTTCGGCTCGGCAGGACGCGGCGAAAGCGGTGCAGTGTCGTTCAGCCTCGACAATAACCTCGAAGCCAAACTGAAAGCCAAATCAGACACTGCAACCGTCAGCCGCCGAGAGGCAGAAAGCGAAGGCAAAAAATCAAATGACCAGAAAATCAGCATCATAGACAACCTCGGACTGTCAGGTTCCTATAACCTCGTGGCCGATTCCATGAAGCTGAGCAATATTTCCCTGCGCGGACGCACCACTATAAAAGGCGTATCAATAAACTTCGGGGGGACACTCAACCCCTACATGACGGATTCTCTTGGCCGTTCTTATAATGCCTATACTTTCGACCATAAAACAGGGCTGGCGCGGCTGGGACGCCTTACTAATGCCAACCTTTCGTTCGGAATGACTTTCCAGTCGAAGAAAAAAGACGGGGGGGCAAGCCTGACGCCGACTGCCGAAACTGACCCCACATTAGAGGGCGAACAACCCCCCGTGCCGGAAGCAAAGCCCAAAAATGACGCTAATCAATTGCCTTATGCCGAATTTAACATGCCATGGAGCATTAATTTCAACTACAGTCTGAACTACAGCAAACCCTCTCCCGTTGCCAAGTCGAACATTACGCAGACGCTTAACTTCAGCGGCTCGCTGAAGCTCACCGAGAAGTGGGATATGCGCATGACCACGAACTTCGACATACAGGCGCGGGAGTTCTCTTTTACTACCTTCACTATTCAGCGGTCGCTGCACTGTTTCCAGATGAGCTTTAACTTCGTGCCTTTCGGCGCCCGTAAGAGTTATGCCTTCCTGCTGAGCGCGTCCTCGTCCATGCTGCGCGACCTGAAAATCGACAAGAAGCGCAGCTGGTATGACCGGTAAGGGATGCAGTTATTGCCCTTAGTAGCACGGTCGTATTAAATCTTCCATACTTATGCTTTTCTTTTGCGGGATGGCGTCAGACGTTTTACTTTTTCGGTCAGTTCATCTACCTCGTTTAACAGCTTTTCTATTTTGGCGTCTTTTTCGGCCAGCTCAAAGCGCATATACTCTATGTCATTTTCCGGCACTAATTGGCTTAGGCGCAGGCTGAAGTCGTTAAGCACGTTCATATAGTTGATGAACGCCTCGTAGGGGCTGCTGTAGGGGCTGGAATAGCGGTGCGCTTCGCCGTCGGAGAAGAACTTTGTGCAGATGTAGTAGAAGTGGTCGGCTGATTGCAGGTATTCCCAGTCTTTGAGCAGTTCTGCATCCTGCACTTTGGCGACACGGGGGGCCAGCTCATAGAGTTTGCGGGCGGCTTCCTGCTGCATCTCGTTGCCCAGCCATGCGGTGAGGTCACGCTCTTCGTCCGCCCACGATGTGGTGTTGGGAACGCTGGCGGCGGCGACAGGCTGATAGTCGGATGCTATTTCGGAAGGGGTGGCGAACTTCAGAATTTTATTCGTCCCCGTGATTGCAGGCAGGCTTGCAAGGAAGTCAAAGATGCCGGACGATGCTGGCTGCCGTACCCCGAAAGTCTCATAGTTCATAAAGAGGTTGAAAATTTCGTCGTTAGGCGAGCCCAGCAGCCAGCTGGCAAACTTGTCGGCAGTGAGCGGATATTCGCTCCATTGAGTGTTCGAGAAGCGGAAAGCGAGGTCGTCGCTCAGCCGGAAGTTCCGCATCAGCACCTTGAGACGCGGATTTATAGTATTACAATACAGGAAGTTAGGCGATTTCCATCCGAGAACGTGTTTGGCGCCTTCGGCAAGCATGGCCTTAAAGCCGAGGGCGGCAACGGCCGCGCCGATTTCGTCATTGTATATAAATTCCGTATTGCAGAAAGCGGTAGGCTGCTGCCCGAAATATTCGACTATCAAATCGTCATGCTTCTTGATGTCGGCGGCAAATAATTCCTGCGAATATAGCGAGGCCAATGAATGGGAATATGTCCCCGACAAAAATTCAATCTGTCCTGTGGCCGCTAATTGCCGGAATGATTCCAGCACTTCCGGCGCATACAGGCAGAACTGGTCAAGGGCGGTACCACTGATGGCAAAACTCACTTTGAAGCGCTTCGGATATTTCTTAAGTATCTTCATTAATAGCTTGTTGGCGGGCAGATAGCAACTTTCGGCCATCTTACGCATCGTGGTATCGTTAGCAAAGTCGTCATAATAATAGTGGTCGTTGCCGATGTCAAAGAAGCGGTAGCGGCGGAACCGGAACGGTTGGTGAACCTGAAAACAGAAACAAATGGCTTTCATAATGCTAAAATATTGAAATTCGTGAATTTTCCAGAGTATTTATATAAACGTCGCGCACGTGGCGGGCGGAGTTCTTCCATTTAAGGTTATCGACCTCCTCTTTCCCGTAGTTTATGAACATGTTCCAGAGAGAGGGGTAGTTGAGCAGCCCGTATATTGCGTCGGCCATGGCGTGGGTATCCCAATAGTCGATTTTTATGGCATATTTAAGGATTTCGGCCACCCCAGACTGGTGGGAGATGATGACCGGCACGTTTGTTTGCATGGCTTCAAGAGGGACGATGCCGAAGGGCTCCGAGACGGAGGGCATCACAAAGACGTCGCTCATGCGGAACATGTCGAACACGTCGTCGCCCTGCAGGAAGCCGGTGAAGTGGAAGCGGTCGGCGATTTTCAGGGCGGCCACGCGCTTGACCATGGCGTTCATCAGGTCGCCGCTGCCGGCCATGACAAAACGTACCCCTTTCATCCTGGGCAGTACTAATTTGGCGGCCTCGATGAAATATTCCGGCCCCTTCTGCATGGTGATGCGCCCCAAAAAGGTAACAATCCTGTCGTCAACCCCTTTCTTGAGGCGAGCTTTTTCTTCCTTGCTAACCGGCTCTACGGCGTTATAAACGGTGGTAACTTTTTCAGGCTTTATTCCGTAGCGCTCCACGACGATGTTGCGAGTGAGGTTGCTCACGGTGATTATGTGGTCGGCGGCATCCATCCCCTGCTTCTCTATGGCATATACTTTCGGGTTGACATTTCCGCCACTGCGGTCGAAGTCGGTCGCGTGAACGTGTATCACTAATGGCTTGCCGGATAGGGCTTTGGCGGCGATTCCGGCCGGATATGCCAGCCAGTCGTGGGCATGGATGATGTCGAAGTCGAGGCTTCCGGCCAGCATCTCGGCGATGACGGCATAGTTGTATATTTCGTCCATCAGGTTGCGGTCATAGCGTCCGGAGAAGTCTATTTTCCCTTCCGTATTGGTCTGTATCAGGCGGCGGCCTTCCGAAGACCGCTGGCGGGTGAGTTCCCAAAATTCCTCCTCCCCCACGTAAGGGATGAGGCCCGACTCTACCTCGTAGAAGTCGAACAGCTTTGCCGTTTCGGAGAACCGTATTTTGCGGCGGGTAACGGGGATTGTATTGGCGCCGATGAGTTGCATGTCGCGCTGGGGCTCGTCCCCGTAGGCTTTGGGCACCACAAAAATTACATCCACATCGTCAAATTCGGTCAGCCCCTTGGTGAGGCCGTAGCTGGCGGTTCCTAAGCCGCCGGAAATATGCGGGGGAAATTCCCACCCAAACATCAGTACTTTCATTGTGCAGAATTTTAGTTGGTCAGAATGTCTTAAAGGGGTATCTGTAGGGCACTCTTTCTGTAATCTTCAGGTAAGACCTGATAATGGAGGCCACGCTCCATGCCTGTGAGACAGCGCCTTTGGCCGCGTGGGGCGGGTTGCCACTGTACATCTCGGCAATAGTCCCGATACAGTGTTCTGTCATGTCTTCTTCGAAATCTTCAACGAGTTTTCGCACGAATGGCACTCCCCCTGCTCCGTGCAGGTGGAGATAATCTTCGACGAAGAACTGTACTAACCATGGCCATGCAGTGCCCTGGTGTATTGCTTTTTCGCGTTCAGCCACACTGCCCTGGCATACGCCGGTATAGTGCAGGCTTTCCGGGGTCAATGAACGCAGCCCGCGCGGGGTCAGCAGCTCGCGCTTGGCCACGCTGAGTATTGACTTCTGCATTTCGCGGGTCAGAGGGGTATGTGGCATGGCGGCGGCAATCACCATATTGGGGCGTATGGTGCGGTCAGGGCGCCCGTCAGTGATGCAGTCATACAGACAGCCGCGCTTGTCGTCCCAGAACGCCTCAATGAACGCGGCTTTTATTTTTGGCAAAAGTCCTGCCCATTCGTTGAAGAATTTCCTCTTGCCCGCCATCTCCGCCATCTCTACAGAGAAGGCTATAGCATTATACCACAGTGCGTTCACCTCAACGGGTTTGCCATTGCGGGGAACCACCGGTTTGCCGTCGATGCAGGAATCCATCCATGTGAGCGCTACGCTGCCGTCGCCGCCACGAATGAGGAAGTCATCGTCCATACCGATACCGTAATCGCTACCATGGCGGTAGGCGTTGAGGATTTCCACAGTCGGTTTATAGTATCTTTTCCATATATCGGTATCTTGACGGGCCTTTACCATGAGCATCTGCAAGGCCCAGAAGAACCATAGCGGAGAATCAATGTCGGCGTAACTCCCGATGTCGGCGCCTGCGGTGGTTTTGGGGAACAGCCCGTTCTTCAGGCGGGCAACTTGGGTGTCAAGGATGCTTACAATGTAGTCAGTGTTACTGAATAGCGGCATAAAGCCGGGCAAGGCGATGAACGTCTGCCGCGTAATGCCATGATACCACGGGTATCCGGCGATTATGTCCGGATGTCGGCCCACCGTCATAAATTGCTGGGCTGACAGCTTGAGGCATCCGAAAAACGAATCCTGCGGTGGCCGGTTGTCTGCTTCATTGCGGAAGCGGTTTTTCAGGCCGCCGGGTTTGATTTCGGCAGTGGAGGCCGAGAAGATGATGCTCTCACCCTGGGCTATGGGGAGTTCAAAATAGCCGGGTACGAAGAGGTCTTCGAGATACTCGTAGCCGCGGTTCTTTTCTTTCAGGTATTCTATGTTGTTGTACCAGTCAGGCATGGCGATGAACTCTGCGGGTACCGAAAATTGCAGATTTAGTGAGGGGTATCCGTCGTAGAGGCAGTACTGTACGCCGTTGGCTACGGGGGTGTAGTGCGTGCGGGCCCAGAGGTTGGTGTGGCTGAGGCAGTGTACGCTGCGGAACGCCAAAAAGGGACGAAAGCGCAATGTGGTGGGCGAATGTGCTTCTGCAAGCGTGTATTTTATCAGCACCTGTGCGGCGTCTTCCACCAGAATAACTTCCTTCACAAGGACTACCCCACCGACCCGAAATGTGGTCTTTATGGCGGCCCCTGCCTCGAAGTTGCGGATATATTTATGGCCCTTCGGCTCGTAGAAATCGCCCGCATATTTATGGATGCCGAGATTAAACTCTGCCCCGTGCTGGATGACGGTCTCGTCGAGCGAGGCCAGCAGGACGTGTTTATCACCGTCAGCCCGCTTCACCGGACAGACAAGCAACCCGTGATATTTACGGGTATTGCACCCCGAAATAGTGGTGCTCGTGTAGGCGCCACCGCGGTTGGTGCGGATATATTCCCGTGCTAAGGAATATTCCAAATTTACTAAACTGCTTTTGTCAAATTTCAGATAGCTCATAGTTTCGGCATTTTTTCCATTAAGTTCTTTAATATTTCTGCGGCAAAAATACGTTTTTTCTTTGAAATGTGCAAATAAAAACTTATACGTCCCGCTTTATTAAGTCTTTCAAATGATTCAATGACGGATTAATTTACAATGGATACTTTGCCTCTTTATGCGGAGAACCGTTCAGGGGGGGACGACCAGCAGATTTTTTTTACAGTTCGGAAATAAAAAAAACCGCACCGGTTCAGTTGCGCAAAATCCCTGAAAGACAGGTTTTGAGCGCCAATGCGGGCAGACGTCCAACGGTAACCGAAGTTACTCATCCGGCTTGGCCGGACTACCAGGCCTGCCTTTCCGCATCTAAGCTTACTCGTTTATAAGTATCTGTTGAATTTGCCAAGTGCGAACCGATGCGGCAATTCCTTTCTTCTTCCATCCTCAGATGAATTGTCGCTGCAAAGATACACATTCTTCCCGATATGGCAATAAAAATAGTACTACTTTTTTCAGCAGTCTCAATGTTAAATATATAACTTATTTAAAATCAGGTGCTTATATGCTTTGTGATAAAAATGAAAAAAATAATATTGCCGGAAAGAAAAAAAGTATTACTTTTGCCGCCGATTTAATCAGCTTAACGCTCGGTGAGATGGGTGAGTGGCTGAAACCAACAGTTTGCTAAACTGTCGTACGGGTTAACTGTACCGGGGGTTCGAATCCCCCTCTCACCGCTCTTTCCCTCTCCCCTTATTGTTCTTCCGCAGTTTCAGTTCTTCCCGAACAGCAGCGCGGCATTGCAGCCTCCGAAGCCCGACAGCATCTTGACGAAGTACTTCTTGTCGGAGGGCTGCTGACGTGTACAGATATTTAAGGGTGTGTCCGGCTCCTGTTCCATGCAACTGAGGGTGGGCAAAATTATCCCGTTGCGCAGGGCGTGGGAGGCGATGACCGTTTCTACTATGCCCGCGGCGCCGAGCGTATGCCCGAAATACTCTTTGAGGCTGTTGACGGGGACGGCATTTAATCCGGCGCGGGTCAGGGCGATAGCTTCCATGCGGTCGTTATATACTGTAGCGGTGCCATGTGTATTAATGAACGAAAGTTTATTAATATCAATTCCGGCAAGAACCGCTTCCAACGCCCTGAACGCGCCCTCACCGGTACGCGACGGTCCGGATATGTGGTTGGCGTCGTTGCGGATGGCGCCAACCAGAAAACGTACCCCCTCATAATATTCCGCATTGCTGTAAATGATTGTGGAGGCCGCCTCACCCAGATTCAGCCCGCAATGCGCTCTGTCAAAGGGGCGACAGCGCTCCGCCGACAGCGCTTTCAGCGACTGAAAGCCGGCCACGATAAAGCGCGACAACATGTCAACCCCTGTTACGACCACATATTTATATGCCCCGGATTCCAATGCTCGGGCAGCAGCTAATTGCGCTGAACTTCCTGATATACAGGCGTTTGATATGACAATCGGCTCATTCGGATTGCCGAAAAAGTCGGCCACCAATCCTGCCGAATGCCACAGAAAGAGATGCTCGCGGCACACGTCGCGCTCTGTCTCGTCAAGAAGATACACATTCCCCTTCGTCGAGGAGAAGACGAACAGCACGTCAGGACGCGCCAAATCAATATCCTCCTGTCGCCGCGCCGCGGCAACCGACAATATCGCGACTTTCTCCAGCATGGTGTAATCGTCTGACGGCGGCTGCAATTCCGCAAAGCGCCTCTCTGCCTGCTCTGCATCAATCAGGGCGCCACACAGCGGTTCCAGCATACCCCTGTAGTTCTCATGCAGCCGTATGCCGGAGCGTCCCGCTTTTACCGCGTCAAAATTCTCCGCAGTGGTAAACCCCAATGCGGAGATGATATTGTCGCCGACTTGAACAACCATGCCTATTCAACCTTGAAGGCTATGCGCAGGTCTTCGACTTCGGCGTCGGAGATGGGACTTAGCGAGCCGATGGAGTTGGCCATCACGAGCGACTTGGCGCTGAACTCGGCCACTTCGAGGCGGTCGAAGGTCTGCAGTAGCGCGTCGCCGGTAACAATAAACGAATCGTTGGCGAGCAGCACGGCCGGAACATGCTGTAGCTCGGCAACAATCCGCTGAATATCTTCATATTGCGTCCCGAAAGGCACTGTAGGCACGTCCTTGAGCAATATCCAGCTCTCAGGGATGGTGCGCACGTTAAATTTTGTTCCTGACGTGCAGAAGCCCATCAGGTGGGGGGGCTGGGTCAGGATGATGGAGTTGATTTTCGGGTTGCTCTGATAAATCGCCTGATGCAGCGCCACCGAGCGGCTGGGGATTTTCCCCGCCTCAATGGTGCCGCCTTTCACCTGCACGATGTTGTGAGGCTCGATGTCCCAGCGGGGCACTCCGGGGGGCGTGATGAGGAAGTCGTTGCCCCGCCAGCGTACCGATACGGTGCCGTAGGAGCTAATCATCAGGCCCTGGTCGCAGGCGCGGCGCACGATGTTGACGATGGCGCTGCGGATTGCCCGCTCGTCAGAGGGGTAGCTCGCGTTCATAAATACGGGGAAGTTATGCGGGATGGCCTGCTCGTGCCGGTTGATGTCGGCGTCGGTGAGGTATGTGGGCTCGCCTAATATGCGGGCATTAATCAGTGTGCGGGCGCAAAATTCGAGCGTCTCGAAGCGCTGGTAGGCGTCCATAAGGTCGTCGCCACACAGCACTACGCCGTGATTCTCCATTATAACCGCCTGATATTCAGGATGTTTCTTAAATTCCGATGCGATTTTTTTGCCGAGGTTCTGGCTGCCCGGCACGTCATACGGCGCAAAGCCCACGATGCCGCACACGTTCTTGGCCTGCGGGATGATGTTCGTGTTCGGAATCTGTTTGGTAATACTGAACGACACTAAGGCCGGCGGATGAGCATGAATGACCGCCGTAGCATGCGGCCGGATTTCATAGATGGCCTTGTGGAACGGAAATTCAGACGAGGGCTTGTGCGGCCCCACAACAGTGCCGTCAGGCTTCACGCATACGATGTCTTTCACGGTCAGGGAACCTTTGTCCACCGAGCCGGGAGTTATCCAGATGTCTCCGTTCTCGTCTTTGATGGAGATGTTGCCGCCGGAGGTGGTGGTCAGGCCGCTGCGATAGATGCGACTGATGACCACTTTTATCTGCTCAGCAGGGTGCATTAATTGTGTATCTAACTGCTTCATATATAATGTTTTT
This sequence comes from Bacteroidales bacterium, assembly GCA_031272965.1. Classification (GTDB taxonomy): domain Bacteria; phylum Bacteroidota; class Bacteroidia; order Bacteroidales; family Prolixibacteraceae; genus JAISSS01. The sequence continues at coordinate 23,016 of JAISSS010000108.1, forward strand.
TGAGGCGCTGTTATTTCGCGTGAGAAAGCAGATATTCTTCGGCTTCCACGTTCCACAGTCCCCTGTTCTTTTCGCAGAGGCGGTGGAGTTCGGCAAACAGCGGGTCGGTTTTTCCTCTGTCGCCAAATTCGGCTATGGGGGTCAACGGCATCTCTATATGCGTGTATATCAGCTTCTTGCCGCCGGGGATGTGTGGCAGGTTGAGGGTGGTGTCAATTACGGCGTTCAGGCCACCGATATGCGTAACCAATCCGGCGGGGTCGAGGCCCTTGCGGAACATGGCCAGCGATTCTACCATGTCGTCATTGTTGCCGCCGGAGGTTCCGGCCACGTGAGTGGAGCTGTAGTGCACGTTATAGAAGTTCAATTTGGCCGCAAATTCGGGGTTGCCGGGGCCGGCGAAGAAGTTGAGGCATCCGTCGGCGGCTAAGATTGCATCGCCCTGCTCGACAACGGGGGCAACAGGGGCAAATACGAACACGTCATTATAGCCGCTGCCGCCCGACAGCTCGCGGAGTTTGGCCACAGCATCGCCCTCTCCGGTGTTGAGATAAACGAGTTCTATGCCGCGACTCTTTGCCCATTCGGGGGTATAGATTGAGGCGGCGCGGTCTAAGCGGCTCTGGTCGATGTCGGTAACAACCATCAGAGAGGGACGGCGGTCGTCGCGGGATATGGCATAGTTTATGAGCGCCAGCCCCATCGGGCCAACTCCGGCCAGAACGGCCATCTTGCCCCCCTGTACGATTTCCATCTGGTGGATGTATGAACCGGGTTTGGTGTGGTAGTTGGCATGCATGGCGCCGATGACGCAGGAGAGCGGCTCGGAGAGCGAGGCGGGATAGTAGCCCGGCCCGTCGTAAGCCAGCAGGCAGTCCTGCACGAGCACGTCTTTGGGGATTATCACGTAGGTGGCGTCCCCGCCAATATAGCGGTAGGAATAGCCTGGCGCACTCAGTACGCCAACCGGCCCGTCCTCATAATAAATGGCGGGCTGGATAGAGAACTTCTGGCCCGCCTTAAACCGGTGCTGCCATTTGGCGCCCACCTCTACGATGTCGCCCGCAAATTCATGCCCGATAATCACGGGATTCTCTGCCACATCATCCGGCACCCGCTTGTGCTCAGGCCCCTGAGTCGCCGCCTTATATGACGACATACATATACTGTCAGACACTATCCGTGCCAGAATCTCATCTTCCTTTATTGCCGGAAGCTCAAATTCTTCCAGCCGCAAATCTAATTTGCCATATAATCTAACTGCTTTGGTCTTCATCTTCTTTGAAGTATATTTCTAAAAATTACCGCAAATATACGAACTTTTTCTTTCTAAAAAACGAAAGAGAGCTCATCGAACTCTCTTTCATCATTAAACTGATTGAGGCCTATGTTTAACCTCGTTTTTCTTTGATGCGCGCCTTCTTGCCGGTCAGCCCCCGCAGATAGTAGATACGCTTGCGGCGGACAGCGCCCCTCTTGTTGATGTCTATGCCATCAATGAACGGCGATACGACAGGAAAGATTCGCTCAACACCAACGTTACCGGAGATTTTCCGGACGGTAAAGGTCTTGGTTAACCCTTCTCCCTTGACCTGAATCACGACGCCCCGAAAATCCTGTATGCGTTCCTTGTTACCTTCCTTAATTTTGTAGTGGACGGTAATGGTGTCGCCTGCGGAAAATTCCGGCAACTTGTTCTCCAGACCAAAAGAATCCTGAACAATTTGAATTTTATTCATCTTTTTTTAATATTTAGTGGCAATATTACACTTCCGATTTTCGTGTAAGAGATTGCAAAATTTCGGCGCAAAAATAGCATCTTTTTAAATACGTATTGATGCGCCGCTATCATTTTTCGGCGAATGTTGCTTAATTGTTAAACCCGGCAACCGTTTTCAGCCATGCGTTAGCCATAAGTTGCGCCCCCGCCATCGAGGGATGTACGCCGTCAGCGCTCCAGTATGGCGCGGGGGCGTGTTTCAGCGCCTCAATAAAGATGCTGTGGTAGGGAATAAACAGCGTATTGAACTCTTCCGACAGCTTGCGGGCGGCGTGGCGGTAAGGCTCAAGTTCCTCCTGAAATTTGTCGCCGATAGCAGTGCCGCCTTCGATGGCGAATGGCTCGCATATCACTATTGGCGTGTCGGGCAAGGCATTTTGGGTGCGTTTCAGCAGGGCGCGGTAGTCGTTCTCATAGATGGCCACCGTGCCGTCGTACCCGTAGCTTCGCTTATGCCAGTAGTCGTTGACGCCTATCAGGATGCTTAGCAGTTTGGGGGCGAGGGCGAGGCAGTCGGCCTCCCACCGCTCGGCTAACTGGAATACTTTGTTGCCGCTGATGCCGCGGTTGTATATCACTAACTGCTTTTCGGGGAAGCGGGATAGCAGGCCGGATGCGGCCATCAGCGCATAGCCATTGCCGAAAGAACCGGCGTCATTGGGCCGCTGTGTGCTCTTGTTTCGTCCGGCGTCAGTGATGGAATCGCCCTGAAACAGAACGACGTCACCGGAATTAAACAGCTTTTTCCCGCCTTTGGGTTTGGCCGCAGGCAAACTCGCCGACAGTATCATCGGTATGGCAGCTGCGCCCGCCACAGATTGTGTGATGAAATTTCTTCTTGACAGCATAATATGATAAGGTATTAGTATTCATACAATTCCCTGGAATCCCATGAAGGCCATGGCAAGGATGCCTGCCGTAATCAGGGCGACAGGGATGCCTTGCATGCCTTTGGGGACGTCCTGCAACTCAAGCTGCTCGCGGATGCCCGAAAATAGCGCCAGCGCCAGCGTAAAGCCCAACGCATGACCCACTGCAAAGGTTACGCCCTGCAACAGTGTGTATTCTTTCTGGATGGTCAGTATGGCAACACCAAGTATGCAGCAGTTCGTGGTTATCAGCGGCAAAAAGACGCCAAGCGCCTGATAGAGCGACGGACTGACCTTCTTCAGGATTATCTCGACCATCTGCACCAGCGCCGCTATCAGCAAAATGAAAAAAATGGTCTGCAGATAGGTAATCTGTAGCGGCACAAGGATGTGATAATGCACTAACCACGTAACGATAGTGGCCAATACCAGCACAAATATCACTGCCGCACCCATACCGATGGCTGTGGAGATGCGTTTCGACACCCCAAGAAACGGACAAATGCCCAAAAATTGCGTCAACACAATATTGTTGACGAACACTGTGGATATAATAATTAATATATACTCCATACTTCGTTCATTTTCGCCGCAAATATAATATTTTTTTGCTTACGTATCCCTGTTTTTTGTGTGATTCGAAAAAACACTCGCCGTTATGCCTTCGGACGCAAAAAAGCGTTATCTTTGTATTTTCTTAACGAGTTATATATGGTTCAAAGAATACAAACGCTATTTATTTTGGCGGCGGTGGTGCTGCTAGGACTGTTATTTACGCTTCCCATAGTCAGTTCCATGGACAGTGGTGTGGTGCATACGGTAAAACTTAGCCATGCCATCACACAGGGTAGCGGTGGCTTCAATATTACCACTCCGATTGCTGTGCTGGTTGCCATAATTATTGCCGTACATCTGGTTGCGGTCGGTCTCTTCCGCCGCCGGATGGTTCAGGTGCGGCTGTTAGTATTTGCATTGTTGCTGTCGCTTGGTCTGTTCGGAATGTTCTGGCTGTTATGGTTTCTTGTACACAAAGCTACCGGCGGCGACACGACTTTCCGCATAGCTTTCATATTCCCTATAATCATTGGCATCCTTGATTACCTTGCCATTAGCAATATCCTCAAAGACGAGCGGCTGGTTCGGTCGGTTGACCGGATACGATAATCTGTCTCGCGGGAAGGCGTGTCGCTTCAGTCGAACTTGCTGATGGCCTCAAAAGAGCGGTAGTTTTCTAAATACCGCATTGCATCGGGGCTGTCCGGGGCGATGTGGTAGAGGGTTGCATATACGGGTTTGGCAAAGTGCTCTTCGAAGCTGCGTTCAAATTGCCGGAACAGGTCGTCAAAGAAGCCGCAGGTGTTCAGGAACACGATGGGCTTGCGGTGATAGTCTAACTGCTTGAGCGTAACCACTTCGAGGGCTTCTTCGAGAGTGCCGAATCCGCCCGGCGCCACGATGAAGGCGTCGGCCAACTGGCGCATCATAGCCTTGCGGGAGGCCATATCGACGGTAACGTGCAGCTCGTCGAGGCCGTCCCAGGAGAGCCCGAACTCATGCAGTTTTTCGGGAATCACACCGACGGTACGGGCACCGCACTTTTGGGCCGCGTCCAGCATTATGCCCATCAGCCCGATGTTGCCGGCGCCGTTTATCAGCGTATGGCCGCCACGTCCGATGGCCTCAGCCAGCTGTATGGAAGCTTGTGTATAGGTGGCGGGGATGGCGTCGCTGGAGGATGCAAATACACAAATGTTCATTATGCGTCAATGTTGGCATATACGGCATGGTCTTCGATGAACTGGCGACGCGGGGGCACGTCATCGCCCATCAGCATGCTGAAAATGCGGTCGGCTTCGGCCGCGTTCTCGATTGTTACCTGCCGCAGGATGCGTTTTTCGGGGTCCATGGTGGTCTCCCACAGCTGCTCGGCGTTCATCTCGCCAAGACCTTTGTAGCGCTGCACATGTACCGAACTCTCCTTGCCGTCGCCCCACTCGCTGATGAGCCGCAGCCGCTGGTTGTCGTCCCATGCATATTCCTGCTTCTTGCCCTTTTTCACCAAATAGAGCGGCGGAGTGGCTATGTAGAGGTATCCGGCCTTGATGACGTCCATCATCTTGCGGAAGAAGAAGGTCATCACCAGCGTGTCGATGTGGCTGCCGTCAACGTCAGCGTCAGTCATGATGATGATTTTATGGTAGCGTATTTTCTCGATGTTGACGGCTCTTTCGCCGCCCTCTTCGGTGCCGAAAGTAACGCCGAGTGCGGTGAAGATATTTTTTATTTCGTCGCTCTCGAATATTTTATGGTCTAAGGCTTTTTCGACGTTGAGGATTTTCCCGCGCAGGGGGAGAATGGCCTGGAACTTGCGGTCGCGGCCTTGTTTGGCGGTGCCGCCTGCAGAATCGCCCTCCACGAGGAAGAGTTCGCTCACGGCGGCGTCGCGTTCGGAGCAGTCGGCCAGCTTGCCGGGCAGTCCGCCGCCGCTGAGCACGTTCTTGCGCTGTACCAGCTCGCGGGCTTTGCGGGCTGCTATGCGGGCCTGTGCTGCTAAAATGACCTTATTGACGATGGTCTTGGCCTCCACGGGATGCTCTTCTAAATAGACGTTCAGCATCTCGCTCACGGCCGCATCGACCGGCTGCCGTATCTCGGAATTGCCTAATTTGGTCTTGGTTTGGCCCTCAAATTGCGGTTCCTGCACTTTCACGGAGATGACCGCTGTGAGGCCTTCGCGGAAGTCGTCGCCATTGATTTCAAATTTCAGCTTTTCGAGCATCTTGCTGTTCTCGGCGTAGGCTTTCAGGGTGCGGGTGAGGCCGGTGCGGAAGCCGGTGAGGTGCGTTCCCCCCTCTATGGTGTTGATATTATTGACGTAGGAATGGATGTTCTCGCTGTAGTCCGAATTATAGGTCAGGGCGATTTCCACCGGCACCTCGCCCTTGTCCGACTTAATGTGGATGGGTTCTTCGATGAGCTTTTGCCGGTTGGCGTCCAGATATTCCACAAATTCTTTCAGCCCTTTTTCGGAGAAGAACTTTTCGCTTTTGAAGGAGCCGTCTTCGTTTTTTGCGCGGCGGTCGGTAATTGTGAGGGTTATTCCGGCATTGAGGTATGCCAGTTCCCGCAGACGGGCCGCGAGGATGTCGTATTTATAGACGGTTGTCAGGAAGACGCTCGCGTCCGGCCTGAAGGTGATTATAGTGCCATGTTTGTCGGTATCGCCGATGACCTTTACGGGACCCTGCGGGACGCCGATGCTGAACTCTTGAACCCATATCTTGCCTTCACGGTGGATTTCGGCTTTCAGGTAGGTTGACAGCGCGTTCACGCAGGATACGCCGACCCCGTGCAATCCGCCGGAAACCTTATAACTTTGCTTGTCGAACTTGCCCCCGGCATGCAACACGGTCAGCACTATCTCCAGCGCCGAGCGTTGCTCCTTGTCATTGATGCCTGTGGGAATACCGCGCCCGTCGTCAGATACTGTGACAGAGTTGTCCTCGTTTATCGTCAGCTCTATGGTGCTGCAATAGCCGGCCAGCGCTTCATCTATGGAGTTGTCAACGACCTCATACACGAGATGGTGTAACCCCTTTTCGTTTACGTCGCCAATATACATGGCCGGACGTTTGCGCACGGCCTCCAGCCCTTCCAATACCTGAATACTGTTGGCGGAGTACTCTTCTGCGCCAACCGGCGGCTTAACTTCGTCTAAATCATTCATCTTTAATAAATTACGTCTAAAGTCGTCTTTAAAAACCGCCGCAAAGATACGCATTTTTGCCGAATTAACAACCAAAAATCATGAAAGAATTAACGTTTATTCATGGATACTATCGGTACATTGTCCATGACTGCAATCAGGGGATTGCGGGGCATGCCTGTTGGACGGGTCAGGGCGCCTGTTATCCCGTATTCAAAACTCTCTTATGTCGTAATTTCTTCGCCGGAGGCCAGCACCACGATGTGGTTGCCGACTACCTGAACGAAGCCGCCGTTGATGGGGATAGCGGTAGTCTGGCCGTCCGCGATGATGCTTACTGTTCCCTTTTCGAGCGAGGAAATCAGCGGCGCATGGTTTTTCAGCACCTCAAACGGGCTTTGTGAACCGGGCAACTTGACGGCATCAGCGTCGCCGTCAAACAGCTTCTTTGCAGGGGTGATAACTTCAATGTGCATATTGTCGGCAAATTATGCGTTTGAGAGCAGCTTCTCGCCTTTCTCGATGGCCTCTTCGATGGTGCCCACAAGGTTGAAGGCCGCTTCGGGGTACTTGTCAACGTCGCCGTCGAGAATCATATTAAAGCCCTTTATGGTCTCGGCAATCGGCACTAAGGCGCCTTTCAGCCCGGTGAACTGTTCGGCCACAAAGAAAGGTTGGGAGAGGAAACGCTGTACGCGGCGGGCGCGGTGCACGAGCAGTTTGTCTTCTTCCGACAGCTCGTCCATGCCCAGAATGGCGATGATGTCCTGCAGTTCCTTATATCGTTGCAGGATTTCCTTGACGCGCTGGGCACAGCGGTAGTGGTCGGCGCCCACGACTTCTTCGGTGAGGATGCGCGAGCTCGATTCGAGGGGGTCAACAGCAGGATAGATACCCAGCTCGGATATTTTACGGCTCAACACGGTGGTGGCGTCCAAGTGGGCGAATGTAGTGGCTGGTGCGGGGTCGGTGAGGTCGTCGGCAGGCACATAAACGGCCTGTACCGAGGTGATGGAACCGTTCTTTGTAGAAGTGATGCGCTCCTGCATCATGCCCATTTCTGTGGCTAATGTGGGTTGATAGCCCACGGCGGAGGGCATTCGTCCCAGCAGGGCCGACACTTCGGACCCGGCCTGCGTGAACCGGAAGATATTGTCCACAAAGAAGAGTATGTCCCGGCCGGAGGTGGTCTCGTCGCCGTCGCGCAGGCTTTCGGCGATGGTCAGGCCCGACAGCGCTACACGGGCGCGGGCGCCGGGCGGCTCGTTCATCTGCCCGAACACTAATGCTAATTTCGACTTCTGTAGCGCCGCGCGGTCAACCTTGCTCAAGTCCCAATTACCGGCTTCCATTGATTGCCGGAAGGCGTCGCCATAGTCGATAATTTTGGCCTCTATCATTTCGCGCAGCAGGTCGTTGCCTTCGCGGGAGCGCTCGCCGACCCCAGCAAATACGGATAATCCGCTGTGTGCCAGTGCGATATTGTTGATGAGTTCCTGAATCAGAACCGTTTTGCCCACGCCGGCGCCCCCAAAAAGTCCGATTTTTCCGCCCTTGGCATACGGCTCTATAAGGTCTATAACCTTGATGCCGGTAAACAGCACTTCTGTTTCGGTGGTAAGTTCCTTATATTCAGGCGGTTCATTGTGAATAGGCAGCCCGTTTTTCGGCAATTGTTCGAGTCCGTCAACCGCGTCGCCGGTAACGTTCAGCAGGCGTCCGAGTGCTGCCGCACCTTTGGGCATCGTGATGGCCTTGCCCGCAGGAATAACCGGCAGCCCGCGTCGGAGGCCATCGGTAGAATCCATGGCTATGGCGCGCACAGCGTGTTCTCCAATATGCTGTTGACACTCTATCACCAAGTTCGGCTGACCGTCGCGCTCAATTTCCATCGCGTCGTAAATGTTGGGCAGGGGACTGTCGTCGGCCTCAAATGCCACGTCTATCACCGGCCCGATTACCTGAATAATTTTACCATTCTGCGTCATCGTAAATATGCTATGAAATGAAACTGCAAATGTACGGATTATTTTTCAGATATGCCCAATTTCCCCGCGTTTAATAACTTTTTATTAAAAATAATACGGGATTGTCTTTGAACCGGGATTCATCTGATTTTTCGTACCTTCTTCCGATACCTCGCCAAAGGCGAGGGGAATCGTGTTGCATGGCCGTTGTGGAGACGCACGGCCGTGCGTCTCTACAGCCATCCCGTCATTACAGGCACCCGCAAGGCGTACCCCAACAGGGCGTACCCCAACCCCGTCATTGCGGGCTTGACCCGCAATCCCCCACCTTTTCTTCTACACTCTTCCCAAATCCGGGACACAATTTGACACAAATTTTTTCACCGAATCCGTGAACAAAATACAACGTCCTGCGTTTTATTAATAGACGTTGGTTGAAATGGATGTGGCCGAAGGTGAAAAAAAGAGAAACAAAACCGC
>JAISSS010000144.1 GCA_031272965.1 Bacteroidales bacterium
TGGCCGGCAACCAAAGACGAATTAGTGGATTTCGCTGTCCGCTCCGGCGCCCCGCTGGAAGTGATTGAAAATCTGCAGGAAATCGAAGATGAAGGCGAGATTTACGAAAGCATCGAAGACATCTGGCCGGATTATCCCAGCAAAGACGACTTCTTTTTTGATGAAGACGAATATTGACGGTTGGCTGTGGCGCCGTTTGAAGAGTAATGTTACACGATGATATAAAAACGTCGTTTTTAAAGACATCGCGGAGGGGGTATTACCCCTCCGCTTTTTTTGTTAATAAAAAATTAATATGTTATGATTCCGTTACTGCCCCTAAAAAATTACCAACTTCCGCAGAAACGCATATTCCGAAAAATGAGATTGAAATGAGGCTACTCCATATTCACCCGCAAATAAGCCAGGCATATCCTATCGGGACCGGATTTCGCGGCGCATGAAGAAATAATAGCTCATTGCAAACAGCGCCACGCTGCCCGCAATCAGGTAGGTAATAAATCCCCCCGCGATGATGATGTTCTGGTTCAGGGGCAACAGTGTCGGCCTGACGCCACCTGCATATTCGATTGGCACTTTCAGCAGGCCTTCGAGTTCAGGGGTCATCAATATCATTATTGCCTGCTGGTAAGCAAAAATGGGGTTCAGGGAGAAGCTGGAGGATATTTCAAACGGTAATGCAGCTAACACGCTGAATATGAGCCATGCACTGATACATGTCAATACTGAGGCGGACGACTGCCGGAAAATACCGGAAAAAAACAGCGCGATATTAAGCCAGAAGGCCACATAAACTATGGTCAAAAACAGATACCACAGCAGCCGCAGAAATTCGTCAAGCGTCGGGCCGACGCCCAGCGACAGCAGCCCCCATGCAAACATAATCATCATCAGAACGGTAAACAGCAAGCTTACCACCAGCAAGGCGGCGAGGAACTTCGACAGCAGTATGTAGTCCCGATAAACCGGCTGACTAAGCACACGGCTCAGCGTCCCTTTCGTCTGTTCCGAATTGATAGCGTCGAAGCCCAGACAGATACCCAGCACCGGACAGAGGTATTGCATGACCATCAAAAAGATGCTGTTCTTCCACGTGAAAATCCGCAGAAAGAAAATCTTGTCATCGATTTTGATATCCCGTGTTATCTCGCTGTACTGCAGTTCAAATGCGATAACCGAGCCGACAGCGGTCATAATAATCAGCGCAAAAAGTATCAAAAACCGCCAACTGTGCACAATGTCGGTAATCTCTTTGGATACCATCACCCACAACGGCGGCTCGGCCTTCTCATTATATGCCCGTTCCGGCAACAAAAAGGCAGTTACTGCATTAGAAATATTATGGACGTATGTTAATAATATTTGCTTCATAGTTAAAGTATTACTTTAAATGAATTTAATCTTTTACTGTAAAGAACGTATTATAAATATCATCAAGACTGTGAGTTTTGTCTCCGAAAATCTTTAATGACATATCAGAAGGACTGCCTTCGGCGACCATTTGGCCGTCACGAAATATGCCCACGCGGTCGCAGATTTGCTCTATTTGATGCAGGTTATGTGAGGACAGCAGCACGGTGAGTTTCTGCTCTTCGCGCAGACAGGCAATCAGTTCGAGGAACTCGTGCACCCCTGTGGGGTCGATGCCGGTGGTAGGCTCGTCGAGGATAATCAGGCTTGGGTTCTTAATCAGCACGTCGGCCAAACCGAGGCGCTGTCTCATGCCTTTGGAATATTGGCCGGTCTTTTTGTTGGCCACGTCGGCTAACCCTACGCGGTCGAGCAGTTTGAAAGCCCGCTGACGGGCCTCGACTTCAGGGACGCGGTTCAAGCGGGCCGTATAAACGATGTTTTCTAAGCCGGTGCGGTCGTCATAGAAGCCCACATCTTCGGGCAGATAGCCCACAATCTGTTTAACCTTTACAGGCTCTGTTACGGGGTTCACGCCGCATACACACGCCTCGCCGGAAGTCGGCTCGGTAAGCCCCAGCATCATCAAAATAGTGGTGGATTTTCCCGCACCGTTAGGCCCCACAACGCCAAATATTTCGCCTTTATTAACGCGCAGACTGATGTCGCTGACCGCTGTAAAGTCCCTGTATTTTTTGGTCAGGTGAGTCAGGGTGATAACAGGTTCCATGACTACCTCCTTCCGAATTTGCGGAACAGGAACACCACAATATATAAGGCGGCTGCGATGATGACGATGCCCAGTAATATGTAGTAGAACGGCGCCTCTACGGATGTCCTGACGGTTATTTTTGCGTATGCTTCGGGGGTCCTGGCTTCTACATTGACCTGATAATCGCCCAAAACGGCGCGATTGCTGACCTTGACAGTGGCAGTAACAGTGGCCTCGCTGCCGGGGGCGAGCTGGTCTATCTGTGTCGGTTCAAAGTTCACCTCCCAATGCGCCGGCGGAGTGGCCTTTATCTCAATGTTGCGCAGTTCGGAGGCGCCGGTATTGCGGACAACAAGTTTCAGCGTTCTTTTGCCGCCCTTGTTCGCGGTGGTGCTCAGCACGTCGTTCTCTGTACGCAGTCCCAACTCATGCGAGCCGGTAACGACAGCCTCAAGTTCCAATTTGGCCGAGATGGACCCGGTAACGGCGCTGAGCGGGATTTTATAGCTGCCTGCGACAATCTGCGCTGAGGGCTTCAGCTCTATCTGCACGTCTTTATTAGTGTTCGCTTCCATCTCTACGGACGTTACAGAGCGCCCGTCAACCTGAAACGTTACCGACCAGCCGCGGGGAGCATCCGAACGCAAGGAATATAGCTGCTTCTGGGCTGTGCGGTTCTTTAATGCGGCGCGATAGGAGAACGTCGAATTGGCGCTGCCCTGCATGTTGGCCTGCGTGGTGGAAAACTCGGTCTCGTTGGAGCCCGTCTCCGTAACGTCAACCACTAATTGCAGCGACGAACTGCCCGCCCGCACATAAAACGTGTAGGTGTTCTTCTCCACCTGATAGGGCACATCCACTTTCAGCGTCATGGTCTTCTTCTCGCCGTTCAGTACGGATATGCGGCGTGGAGAATAGGCGCCTGACACTAAGTTGTATTTCCAGTTGTCAGGCATCCCCACGATGCTGATTTCGTCATTACTCATCTGACCGCTGTGGTTCACAAGGTCGATAGTATAATCTATTGACGTCCCCGGCGACACGGCCAGCCGCGTATAAGGGGTATATAACGTTGCTGAGCCCTTCACGGACGCCGTTAAACCGCTAAGCATTACTGCTACAGAAAGCATAAATACTTTCAACCAAATGTTCTTTTTTATCATCTTTTTCTCTCGTTTTTTCTCTTGTTTTTTTAATTTAGTATTTTAGATTTTCGGGGTGCAAAACTAATAATTGTGTCCAATAGATAAGTATTAAATAATCATAAAAAAATCAAACATATTTATACAGGCGCATCAACTCTTTTGCCTCATACAGATATGAGGTTCCGAAAATGTTTAAATGATTCAAAATATGATAGAGCCTGTAGATGCCGTCCCTGTATTCCGAAGCCGGACGCATCGGATATTCTGAATGGTAGGCCTCATAGAACGTCAGCGGGAATCCCCCGAAGAGACGGGTCATCGCCAAATCAGCTTCCCGATGCCCGTAATATACGGCGGGGTCAATCAGCACGGCCCGACCGTCCGTATCGCACAGGAAATTTCCCCGCCACAGGTCGCCATGCATCAGACTTGGCGGTTCCGGCGCGTGATTAAGTATTCTACGTATGTTCTTTTGAATCGCGACAGTCAACAGCTTAAATTCGGCATCGGCATAACCGTTCTTCTCGGCCAACCGGAACTGAAAAAGTAACCTTTTATTAAAGTAGAAGGCCGACCATTCGTGCTGCTCCGTAGCGTCGGGGATGTTTAGCTGCGGAGTGGCGCCGATGAAGTTGTCTTCATAGAAGCCGAACTGCGACGCCGTATGCCGGTGCAGCCGTGCTAACTCCCTCCCGAAACGCGCGAAAAATTCCGGCGTAGCAGGCGACGTTTCCACATATCGCGTCAGCAGGTAGCTGTCGCCAACTGCAACCACTTCGGCCACGCGAATCTCCCCCGATGCGGCCAGCGCCGCCAACCCGTTGGCTTCACAACGATAAGCAGCGCTGACGCTCCCGCACTTCAAAAAGTATGCCGCCCCACTCTCGGCCACTACCCTGCCCGACTGTGCGGGAAGACTGCGGAACTTCTCGCCGGTCGCGGCTTCAATCTGTTTTTGCAATTCGCTCATGTCGCATATTTCAATAATTAACAGTAAAGTAGTACTCGCCCGAACCGGCTTTAATCTTCAGCTTACCGTTCTCTGCGTCGAGGATTTTCAGCGTTTTCGATGACGACAGCGGCGAGCCATAGTCGGTAACGTTTGCAGCGTAGGCGGTCGGAAGGGTTATCTCTGCGGTTGTGTTGGCGGGTAT
>JAISSS010000099.1 GCA_031272965.1 Bacteroidales bacterium
GCAGGCGCGTTCCGCGACATTCCGGGCATACGGTTTTTCCACGATATCGGGCAAGCAGTACGCGGTATTGAATCATGTAGCTGTTTTCTTCCAGCATTTTGAAGAACTGGTTAATCCCCTTGAGGCCGTATGTTTTTGAGCCGTTCCACAGCAGAGCTTTTTCTTCTTCCGTCAGTTCGTTATATGGCCGGTGCAGAGGGAATACATTGTTGGCGCGCAGGATGAAGTTGCGCCGCCAGTTACTCATGCTTTCACTGCGCCAGCAGGCTACGGCGCCTTCATAGACCGACAGCGAGCGGTCGGGGATTATCAGCTCCTCGCTGATGCCGATAACTTTTCCGTGTCCTTCGCAGTGTCGGCAGGCGCCGAGAGGGTTGTTGAAGCTGAACAGATGTTCTGTGGGCTCTTCAAATTCTATTCCGTCAGCTTCGAACCGGCTTGAGAAATATTCTTCTCTTGTTTTTTTGCCCTCCATTATTAACAGGGTACAGGCGCCCTGTCCCTCGAAGAACGCCGTCTGTATTGAATCGGCGATGCGGCTGCGGTTTTGAGGGTCGGGGTCCGGCTGGACGCGGTCAACCACGAGTTTCCAGTCGCCGGAGAGGGAAGCAGGCGCCTGTTTCAGCAGCTCGTCGATGCGGAATATTTCGGTGTCTTTGACCATTCTTGAGAATCCCTGCTGCTGTAACAGTTCGGCTTCTTTGGCGATGCTGCGGCCCATCCGCGGGATTATTGGTGCACATATAACGCACCATGTTTCAGGCGGTAACGCATAGATGAACGCGGTTACATCCTGCACCTGATAGCGGCGGACTTCCTTTCCCGACACGGGGGAGAATGTGCGTCCTATGCGGGCGAAGAGCAGTTCCATATAGTCGTATATTTCTGTGGAGGTGCCAACGGTTGAGCGCGGGTTGTTGGTACGCACTTTCTGTTCAATAGCTATCGCAGGCGGGATGCCGCGGATAAAATCAACTTCCGGCTTGTTGATGCGGCCCAAAAATTGCCGCGCATACGAGGACAAGCTTTCCACATACCGCCGCTGTCCTTCGGCATAGAGCGTGTCGAAAGCCAGCGACGATTTGCCGGAGCCTGACAGCCCTGTAACCACGATAAACCGGTTGCGCGGGATAGTGATGTCAATATTTTGCAGGTTGTTGACCCGCGCACCCTTTATAGAGATACACTTTTCAGGTGTGTTATTTGTCATTGAAAATATATTTGTCGTATTTGCCGTCCACAATCACTTTTTTCACGGCTTCGAGGTATCCGAAGCCATTGAGCATGTCGGGCAGCAAATAGCTGCCTTCGACCCACTCGTTCCACGCATTGACGGTGATGATGCGGGGCTGTAGGGGATGATTGGCGGCGTATTTTTTCGCTTTGAGCAGTAACATGGCGAAGCTCTCCGGCGTGTTATTGTAATGTACCACATCGTGAAGGCCTTTGGCGGGGAACCGCGGGGTGTCGTCCCATCCTATAGAGACGCAGGGGAACACCGGCACCTCTAAGAGAGCGTCCATCTGCTCGCGTATTTTCACGGAATTGGCGCCATAAACCACATAGTCTTCGTTGAAGCCACCCATATTATACATGGCAATGCTGTTGAAGCCCATGGTCTGGACGTTTTTTACGAAATTGTGGGCGCTCTCGTCCGACATCAGGCTGCCGCCCCCCTGGTTCCACTGTATATGCAGTCCTGGGAATCCGGCTTTTTTCACCTCGTCGCGGAAGTAGTCAAGCGCCTTGCGGGTCTGCTCGGCGCTGCCCCCGAAGCTCTCCATCAATTTGCCGATGCTGAAGATGGAAAACACGGGTTCTCCATTGATTTTCATGTAATTAGGCTGCTTAAAATATTGCCGGATAACCCGTTCCACAATAATTTTATAGTTATCCCAATCCACTTTGGCGTTCCACAGCAGTGAGCTGTCATCGCCATATCGGTGTACGTTCCAATAGTTTTTGGGGACGTCGTGGTTCGCCCACATGATGTAGAACTGCATCTTACGGTTATTTCGGGCTTTCAGGAAGCCGTTATTGAGGGCGCTTTCAAGGTAGGGGAATCCGTCATACCAGTACCAGTCATAGACGAAGACGTTGACGCCGTGTGAAGTGGCTGCGTCAATCCATCGTTCCACCACTTTCGGGTCGTCGTCAGGTTCGTATCCCCACAGCGGTTCGCGGGGCTGATAATGGCCGGGGAACCGCGGATTTCCTTTTTTAATAACTTCCCATTCGCCGGGGCCGTCGGCCCACAGATAAGTCCGTCCCAGCGAATCGTCATGGCACGATGGCCACACGTAGGCTGCCACATAATAATCGCTCTTTGGCGAGCTGGTGATTTGGGCTGCCGGTTGTGCTGTTACTGTTACCGACAGCACCGCCGCAAGGACTACTGACAGGGGTGAAATTCTTATTATTTGATTCATATTGCCATAAAAATTTTCTCATTTTTGCAAAGGTACAAAAAAATGTCGTACCTTCGCGTCTTCAAAATTTAAAAATATGATTTTAGACAGACTTACAGCTATTTCTCCTGTTGACGGGCGTTATGGCGAGCAGACCGAATTTCTGCAGGACTATTTTTCGGAGTACGCCTTAATCAAATACAGAGTACGGGTAGAGGTGGAGTACTTCATTTATTTGAGCGATATGCCTCTGCCGCAGTTGGAAGGGGTAACTGATGAGCAAAAAGCGGAGTTGCGGAAGCTCTATGAGAGCTTTTCGCTTGACGCAGCCCGGCGCATCAAGGACATCGAAAAGACCACCAACCATGATGTCAAAGCGGTGGAATATTTCCTGCGGGAGGAATTTGACCGTCTGAACATGCAAAAGTACAAAGAATTTATTCACTTTGGCTTAACATCGCAGGACATTAACAATACAGCTATTCCATTGGCCATTCAAACGTTTATCAATAACGATTTCCGGGAACTCCTCTTCGAACTGATGGATGTGCTTGAGGAGTTAATCGTAAAGTGGGAACGTATTCCCATGTTGGCGCATACGCACGGTCAGCCCGCATCACCCACTTTGCTCGGTAAGGAAATTATGGTCTTCTACTATCGACTCAATGAGCAGGTGCAGTGGTTGTATGAGCAACGTATAGATGCCAAGTTTAGTGGCGCTGTAGGCGGCATGAATGCTCACTACCTTGCTTATCCAGATATTGACTGGCTGGACGTGACGCATGACTTCATGGGGAGACTCGGTTTGCATTTGTCGTATGTTACCACACAGGTATCCCCATATGATAGCCATGCAGTGGTATTTGACAACATGAAGCGGATTAATACGATACTGCTTGACTTCTGCCGTGATATGTGGCTGTATATTTCCATGGGCTATTTCCGTCAGGTAATCAAGGAGGACGAGGTCGGCTCGTCGGCTATGCCGCATAAGATTAATCCCATAGACTTTGAAAATGCGGAGGGAAATATTGGCGTTGCCAATGCCATATTTGCGCATTTGTCGGCTAAGTTGCCCGTTTCACGCCTGCAACGCGACCTGACCGATTCGACGGTTATCCGCAATGTCGGGGTGCCGTTTGCACATACCGTTATCGCCATCCGCTCGTTTATTAAGGGCATGAGAAAAGTCGTGGTTGATGAGCAGGCTATCCATGACGACCTCGAAAAGAACTGGGTAGTAGTGGCCGAAGGCATCCAGACGTTACTGCGTCGCGAAGGATACCCCAATCCCTACGAGGCGCTGAAGAAGTTGACGCGCACCAATGAGAAGATTGGCCGAGAAGACATAGCCAGGTTCATTGATTCTCTTGACGTATCCGACGAGCTGAAAGCGAAACTTAAAGCTATAACTCCGTTTAATTATTTCGGGCTTATTCGTGAGCTCGATGAAGTGAGCAGATTCGATAAATTCTATTAATATGAGAGAGATACGGGCACTTTTCCGGCGCTTTTTGAAGCCTTACCGGACGAGCATCGTTATGAACATTGTCTATAATTTTTTGTCGGCGCTGTTCGGTGTGTTCTCCTTTGCGGCTTTAATTCCGGTGCTGGGGATACTCTTTAAGACCGAGAGTGTTGTGCCGGAAGCCTGCCCGTGGTGGCCGCTTGACATCGAGACGCTCAAGCACAATCTCTCATATTTGGTATCGTATATCATTGAGCGCAACGGCGACGTTAATGCCCTGATATTCATCGGGCTGTTTTTGCTGCTTATGACGCTGCTCAAAGTGGGGTTTGCCTATTTAGCCAGCCGCACTACCGTAACAATCCGTAATGGTGTGGTGTTAGACATCCGGCGGAAGCTGTATCGCAAGATGCTGTCGCTGCCGCTCGGATTCTTCACTGATGAGCGGAAGGGGGACCTTCTTGCCCGCATGACCGGCGACGTCCTCGAAATTGAGAACTCAATTATGAGCTCGCTTGACATGCTTTTCAAGAACCCTATTATCATCCTCGCCTCGCTTGTTACGATGATTATCCTGAGCTGGCAGCTGACCCTGTTCGTATTCCTGATGTTGCCTGTTAGCGGCCTGCTGATAGGACGAATCGGGAAGAGCCTGAAGAAGCAGTCGCGGGCAGGGCAAACCAAGCAGGGCGAAATAGTGTCGATTCTTGATGAGGACATCACCGGTCTGCGCGTTATAAAGGCCTTCACTGCCGAGCCGAAAGCTATTGAACGTTTCGACCGCGAGAGCTTCCGGTACCGGAAAATTATGAACCATCTGATGAATCGTTATTTTCTGGCCCATCCGGTGAGCGAATTTCTGGGGACGGCAGTAATCCTCATCGTGCTCTGGTATGGTGGTCGACTGATTCTGAGCGGCAACTCGGCCCTCGCCCCGGAAGCCTTCATCGGCTACCTGACCTTCTTCTACACTATCATCAATCCCGCGAAAGCCCTCTCTACCGCATGGTATAGCGTGGAAAAAGGAATGGCCTCCATAGAACGCATCGATAAAATCCTGCTTCAGGATAACCCGATTACCGAAAAACCGGATGCTATTCAGCAGCCTGATTTCAAGCAGTGCATTAGGTTTAATGATGTAAGTTTCTGTTACGAAAATGATTATGTGCTAAATAACATCTGCCTGACGATAAAAAAAGGGCAGACCGTAGCGTTTGTGGGCAAATCCGGCGCTGGCAAGTCAACTCTCGTTGACCTGTTGCCCCGTTTTTGGGATGTAACTACAGGTAGCATTACGATTGACGGCATCGACATTCGCGACATGAGCATACACGGCTTGCGCAATCTGATGGGTAACGTCAATCAGGAACCTATTCTGTTTAATGACACGTTCTTCAACAATATCGCTTTTGGCGTTTCGCATACCACCGAAGAGGCCGTGATTAGCGCGGCACAAATCGCGAATGCGCACGACTTTATCATGGCCTCCGCCAACGGCTACCAGACGAATATCGGCGACCGAGGCGACAAGCTGTCGGGGGGCCAGAAACAGCGCATCTCTATTGCCCGCGCAATCTTGAAGAATCCGCCTGTATTGATACTTGACGAGGCCACCTCTGCGCTCGACACCGAATCGGAGCGGTTGGTGCAGGATGCCCTCGACAGGCTGATGCAGAACCGCACCTCGTTAGTCATTGCCCACCGCTTGTCAACCATTCGGAACGCCGACCTGATTTGCGTTCTCGACAGTGGCCGGATAGTAGAGACCGGTACGCATGATGAGCTCATGTCCCAAAAAGGCAGCTACTTCCGCTTGCAGTCCATGCAGTCGTTCTGAGCTTATTTCAGCAGGCTCTCGATTCCCAGCCTGTAAGAATCGAGGCCGAATCCCATGATGCTGCCCCGACATACCGGCCCTATCATCGAAGAGTGGCGGAAGTTCTCGCGGGTCAGGATATTGGATATGTGAACCTCCACCACTGGTGTGGTGATGGCGGCAATGGCGTCGCGGATGGCGACGGAGGTGTGCGTGTAGGCGCCGGCGTTCAGTATTATGCCGTCATACGAGTAGCCGGTTTGGTGCAGTTTGTTGATAATCTCCCCTTCCACATTGGATTGGAAGTATTCAAGTTCAATATTTGGATAACGTTTTCTTAACGTATCATAATAATTCAGAAAGTCAGTATCTCCATAGATACCCTTTTCCCGCTTGCCCAACAAGTTTAAATTAGGGCCATTTAGTAATAAAAATTTTTGCATTTGAGCATTTTTAAAAAAAAAGTTGTACCTTTGACCGCTGTTTTAATTGAAACTATGTTGCAGACGTTCTGCATGAGTTCAATGGCGGTAGTTTTTTATCTTTAATTCGTTCCAAAGGTAAAAAATTTTTGAATTGGATGATTAAAAATTTTAAGTATGAAATGGGATGACAGTAAGAAGGGCTTCGAAACCTATCTGGAGTTGGAGAGAAATCTGACGCCCAATTCGAGGATGGCCTATTCAAACGACATTGCCAAGTTGATGACATTTTTTGGGGAGGAATTTGACAGGTTGTCTCCCGAGAAGGTGAAAATCAACCATTTGCGGTTGTTTGTTGCTTACCTGAATGAGCGGAATGTGTCGGTCCGGACCCAGGCTCGGACAATCTCCAGCATCAAGTCTTTTTTCAAGTACATGTTGCTGAGTGGCAACATCGACAGCGACCCTACCGTGCTGCTGGAAGCGCCGAAGATAGGCCGCAAGCTGCCTGACGTGCTGACAATTGAAGAAATCGACTTGCTGATACGCAGTGTCGATATGTCCAAAATCGAGGGGCAGCGGAACCGCGCCATACTCGAAACGCTGTACAGTTGCGGGCTGCGGGTGTCCGAGCTGGTCGGGCTACGACTGTCCAGCTTGTTTCTTGACCAGGGATTTATTAAAATCGAGGGGAAGGGCGATAAGGAGCGCTTAGTACCGGTGAGCAAGAAGGCGATAGAGGAGATAACCCTGTATTGTAACGGGTATCGAAAGGGGCTGCCCATCAGCAGCAAAAACGAGGATATCCTGTTCCTGAACCGCCGTGGAGACCCGTTGAGTCGGGTGATGATTTTTACCATCATCAAGGCGCTGGCAAAAAAGGCGGGTCTGACCAAGAAAATCAGCCCCCACACGTTCCGCCATTCCTTTGCCACGCATCTGATTGCCGGTGGCGCCGACCTGCGGGCAGTGCAGGAACTGCTCGGCCATGAATCAATCCTGACCACCGAAATCTATACCCATCTTGACAGGGGGTATTTGAAAGAGACTATCGCGCAGTACCATCCCCGTTCCTGAAGCGGGGAATGTGTTATCATCGGTTTCACGTCTTTCTCAGCCGCAGGTTCTGTGGGTAGTAGTTGTTGGCGCGGGCGCCGATGTGTTTTATAAATCCCAGCGGGATGTTCTGAAATGTGGCGATATTCCAGCCTTTGGATGGGGGCAGTTCCGGCGTCTCCCGTGCGAGGTATTTTAGCGCTGACGGCAGCGACAGTGCGGTAGTTGGGAAGGCGTCGCGGCAGAGCGCCTGCGACATGGCGGCGGCGTGGGAGGGGGCGAGTTCGCGTCCGGCCTGCTGGCCCGCTTCCGTACCTGCCCTGACCACACGGATGCTTTCGCTAAGGCGCAGAAACTCATGCAGCCATGTCGATGGGATAAACCGTACTGCATCATGCTGCTTAAAGAACACATATCTATCTGGGGCGTCAATCCATATTGGGGGAGAGGCGCGTTGCAGCTGTGTACGGCAGCGGCGGGGTGTTATGTCCGTCCCGGCGGTTTTGTGGAGCAGCGACAGGAAGAATCCTTCCCCCCTTACGCGGTGTGGCAGAAACTGGTAGCAGTAAATACCTTTATATTCTGTTTCTTCCACACCCCATTCTGTCGCTATCGGGATTCGGCAACTCTCGAAGGTTGTCTGTGTGCCGAGCCATGCGAGATTTTCCTCATTTTCGGCGGGGTTGAAAGTACAGGTGCTGTAAATCAGAAAGCCCCCGCTTTTGAGGCATGGCCATATTTCGGTGAGGATACGCCGTTGTCGCGCCGCACATAAGGCTGCATTGGCAGGCGACCACTCCATTGCCGCATCCGGTGTGCGGCGGAAAAGTCCTTCTCCCGAACATGGCGCATCGACGGCGATGACGTCGAACAGTACGCCTGCCCGTGCAAATCCTGCCGCCGAGTCATTAGTTACCAGCGTTGCAGGATGCCCCCATTTCAACATGTTTTCAGCAAGCGGCGCTATGCGCGAATGGATGGTGTCATTTGACACTAACATGTCATCCGGCCTCATCCGGCTTGCAAGATGTGTGGATTTCCCCCCGGGCGCGGCGCACAGGTCAAGCAGCAGACGCGGATGTTCAGCCGGAATCATCCCGAATGCCTGTTCGAGGAACATAGAGCTGGCTTCCTGAACATAGTAGGCCCCTGCATGCCACAACGGGTCAAGCGCAAACACAGGACGCTCTTTGAGAAAGCGTCCCGCTTTGCACCATCGTACTGCCTCGCCCTCTGTAAATGTCGGCGTCGCCTGCTTCGCGGGATTATGCCGTACTGCTGTTACAGGTTCCGCATCCATCCCCGCCATAAAATCTTCATAATCAGCAAATTGATGCCTTATCCTTTTTGTAAATTCTGTTGGCCAATTATTCATTAATTCTGCCTTTTCAAATTGCGGCTGCAAAAATACATAACAAATGCAGGCGATTTGGTATATAAAAGCTAAATATCCATAAATAATGTTATTACGGGCGAAAAATGTTTGGCAGTCTTCAAAAAGTTCTCTATCTTTGCGGCGTCAAAAGTAGTTTTCAAACATTTAAAACGAAAATTCAAATGTTAAAATACAGATTATACCCGGAACGGTATCGTTACCAGTATTCACGGTTACGGTATAAAGTGCGCACGGCGATTACGCACTACAAGCTCATCTCGGTGTCGAGTCTGGCGGTCAGTCTTGTTTTGACCACTATTTTTGTGCATCTGTTTGAGACGCCCAAAGACAGGCACCTGCGGCAGGAGAACAGCCGACTGTTGACACAATACAATATTCTTAACAAGCGGTTGGCCGATGTCGAGAAAGTGCTTGACGATTTAGGCCAGCGCGACGAGAGCCTCTATCGGAACTATTTCGGAGGCGACCCCATCCCCGTTACCGTGCGCAAGCAAGGATTCGGCGGCACTAACAAATATGCCCAATTGGAGAACATGGACAACTCGGAATTGGTCATATCCACAAACCGAAAGTTGGACATCGTGGCCAAGCAGGCGTATATACAGTCTAAATCTTTTGACGAAATCCTCGCTCTGGCAAAAAGCCATGACAAGCTGATGCTCTCAACCCCTTCCATACAGCCGGTATCGAACAAGGACCTCAAGCATACGGCGGGCGGTTATGGCATGCGAATGCACCCTGTACTGCACATAAAACGGTTCCATCATGGCATGGACTTTACCGTTCCTACCGGTACTGAAATCTTCGCTACCGCAGACGGAGTTGTGGAACGCGCTGACGCCCTCTCCGGCGGCTTCGGCAACCACATCGTGATTAATCACGGTTTCGGCTACAAGACCCTGTATGCTCACCTGTCTAAATATAATGTTAAACATGGACAGCACGTCAAACGCGGCGAGATTATCGGCTATTCCGGCAACACCGGCCTGTCGTCCGGACCTCATCTGCACTACGAAGTGCATGTTAATGGCCATGATGTTAATCCTATAGGGTTTTATTTCAACGATTTGGCCCCCGACCAGTATGACGAAATCATCGAACTGGCCAATAATAAGAACATTCAGGAACTGTAAGCCACAGCAGCAACAATCTAAAGAACAAGCCCGTGCCGTATAAGCCCCCAGTTATTGAGAAAATCTATTATTCCATCGGCGAAGTGGCCGTGATATTACAAGTTACCCCTTCCTCGCTACGCTATTGGGAACAGGAATTTCCGTCGATACGACCGGATAAAGCGGCGAATGGCAAGCGGAAATATACGATTCAAGATATTGATAAGCTGAAAATCATTCATCACCTCGTGAAAGAGCGTGGCATGACCATTGACGGCGCCCGCCGTAAGCTGCGCGAGAACCCTGACGACACTATCGCCAACCACTCCATTGTGGAACGGCTACAGGCAATACGCGGAATGTTGCTCGACCTGAAAACGGAAATGGACTGATATGCTCATCACTGACATACTGGGCGAACTGGAAGCAATGGCGCCCCTGTCTATTCAGGAACAGTGGGACAATGCGGGGCTGCAATGCGGCAACCCTGCCCGCGACGCCACCGGTGCATTACTGACGCTCGATGTTACAGAGGCAGTGGTGGAGGAAGCCCGTCAACACAGTTGTAATCTGATAATCGCTCATCACCCGCTCATTTTTGGCGGAATAAAGAAAATAACGCCTGCCGACCCTGTCGGGCGTACGCTATTGGCGGCTATCCGCAATGACATTGTTATTTATGCGGCGCACACCAATGTTGACAACCTTGCGGAGGGCGTTAATCGTTGCCTGTGCGACAGGTTGGGCATTGCAGACTGCCGTATTCTGGCGCCTTCCGGCAGTCTGCGTAAATTGGTAACATATATTCCCGTCCGGTTTGTTCGGCAGGTACAGGATGCTGTGTTTAGTGCGGGGGCGGGAACAATCGGCGATTATGACTGCTGTGGCTATGCCACTGACGGTACCGGCAGTTTTCGTGCTGGCGGCCATTCCAGACCATTTGTGGGGCAGGTGGGCGAGTTGCACTGCGAGCCGGAGACCCGTTTTGAAACGATTTTTCCTGCGCATCAGCAATCAGCTGTGATTGAGGCGCTTATCGCGGTACATCCATACGAGGAGCCGGCCTATGACATCTATACTCTCAGCAGAGCTAACCCTTTGGTTGGGGCGGGTATGGTAGGCGACTTGCCCGAGGCTGTGGCGCCGGAAGCCTTCCTGCGGGGGGTCAGCAAAGCCTTGCGCTTGCCGGTGATTCGTCACAGCCGCTTGCATGAGCGCCCCGTCCGTACAGTGGCTGTATGCGGAGGCGCCGGAAGTTTCCTGCTGCCCGACGCAATACGCTGTGGCGCTGACATGTTCCTGACCGCCGATTTAAAATATCATGAATTTTTCGGCGCCGAGAACATCATTATTGCAGATATTGGCCATTTTGAGAGCGAACAATTTACAAAAGACTTATTTTTTGTGCGACTTATTAAAAAATTTCCTACTTTTGCGTTCCGTTTATCGGAAGTTAACACGAACCCAGTAAATTATTTGATATAATATGGCGGAAAATACTAAGGAAAGACGCAAGGAAGAAGAGAAGGCGAATGTGCCGGTCAGTGAGAAGCTGAAGGCGCTTTTCGAGCTACAGACGGTGGTCTCGGAGATAGACAAATTTAAGGCGTTGCGTGGCGAGCTGCCTTTAGAGGTGCAGGACCTTGAGGACGATATTGTCGGCCTTAAGACCCGTATCGTCCGGTTAGAGGATGAGGCCCGCACTACCGAAAGCGCGATTGCCAACCGCAAAACCAGCATCAAAGAATGTGAAGCGCTGATAGCCAAGTATGCCGAACAGCAGCAGAACGTGAAAAATAACCGCGAATATGACTCACTAAACAAGGAGGTCGAATTTCAAAGGCTGGAAATTGAACTTTCGCACAAGAAAATCGCTGAATTTAACAAAAAATTAAACTCGCGAAAGGATGACAAAAATGGCGAAGGCTATGTCGGTCTGCTGGAAGCGATAGAAATCGCCCGTAATCAGTTGAAGGAGCGTGAAGAAGACCTGCAGCGAAAGAAACGTGAGCTGGACGAAATCACAGCGGAGACCAAAATAGAGGAGGAGAAGCTCAAAAACAAAGCTGACAAGATAGAAAGCCTTATTGAACCCCGCCTGCTGAACAACTTCCGGAAAGTGCGCAAGAACGCTCACAACGGGCTGGCAGTGGTCAAGGTGGAGCGGGATGCCTGCGGTGGCTGCTTCAATAAAATCCCGCCACAGCGTAAGTTGGATATCGCAAGCCATAAGAAAATTATTGTCTGTGAATATTGCGGCCGTATTCTCGTTGATGAAGGGATTCTATCGACAGAGAAGGAAACAAAATGATAACCTTGTCGTAAATTCCGCATTTTTTTCGGGCGCATATTGAAAAAAGTATTACCTTTGTCGCCCGAAATGCAACGGTCCGTAGCTCAGTTGGTAGAGCAGCTGACTCTTAATCAGCGGGTCCAGGGTTCGAATCCCTGCGGACCGACCATGAGACTAATAATTTAGTGTATGTATGGTGTGAAAAAAGTGAGATTTTTTATGAAGTCTCACTTTTTTGCTGAATATACCGATGCCTGCCAATTATCCCTTTCATTGCGGGCTTTACGCATCCGATTATTCCTGAAAATTTCTGACTGTTTCGAGCATGGAGAGGATATTTTCCACTGGGGTTCCGGCTTGGGTATTGTGGCATGAGCAGCAGATGTAGCCACCGCCTTTGCCGAGCGTTTGGAGGCAATGCAGGGTTTCGGCGGCCACTTCCGCCGCTGTTCCCATTGGTAAAGTCCGCTGATTTTCCACTCCGCCATGGAATATTACCGCGCTGCCGAACTGCTCTTTGAGGGTGGTCGTGTCCATACCCGGGCATACATGCTGTACAGGGTTGAGTATATCTATGCCACATTCAATCAGTCCGGGAATCAGCGGGGCGGCTGCCCCGTCGGTGTGATAGAACACTTTCTTGCCGTAGCTGTGAATCAGGTCGCACCATCCTTTCAGGCGGGCGCGGAAGAACGAGTGCCAGGTGTCGGGCGCCACTAACAGGTTATTTTGCATGGCCATATCATCGCTGATAAAAATCATGTCGATGCGGTCGTCGAGTTCCTGCAGGAAGCGGTGCAACATGGCCGTCTGTATGGCGTCAATGCGGTCGAGGGCGGCCTCTAAAAATTCGGGGAAAGCCAGTGTGTCGAGCAGGGCGTTTTCGAGGCCGCGCATCTGGCAATAGATTTCGAAGTGCGAAATCCAGGGACCGATTGTGGCGAAGTTCCAGGCACGGGCTTTGTCGGCCAGCGCTTTGGCGCCCGCATAGTCGAACTTGTCGGGGTCAGGCCAAGACGGGTAGTCGGCCAACTGTGCCGGTTCATACATTCCTGCTAATGGCGGGTTGATATATTCCTGGTAGGTGGCCAAGCCTGCTTTGACCATGCGCGTTGGCACTCCCCACAGTGTGATTTCGCCGCTGTCGTTTGGGTCGAAGTAGCGCCCGTTATATCCGGGAAATATCCAGGCTATCTTGTCTATACTGAGGGCGTCATACACGGCAAATTCGTCGTCTATCAGGGTATATTTCCGCAGGCTGTCAAGCACTTCCGGCGTACACCATAAATCTACAGGCCTCCGGTCAACCGGCTGGCGCAATATTGTGGCCATAATCCTTTCTCGTGGCGTCATTTCTTTTTTTTGCCGCAAAAATAAGGATTTTTTTTGATATATGGGCGTTTTCAGTTTTCTGATTCGCTGTTGAAGACTGTCTGGCCGCCGATGACGGTGCACAGGACTTTGGTGTTGAAGATGTCTGCAGCATTGCAGGTCATAATATCGCGGTCGAGGATTGTGAAGTCTGCGTATTTTCCGGCTTCAATGGAGCCTTTGTCTGTTTCTGCGAACATTGCGTATGCGCCCCAGATAGTGTATGATTTGAGGGCTTCTTCGCGGCTCATGCACAGTTGGGGGTACCATCCGTCTTGGGGTATGCCCTGTTGATTTTGGCGGGTAATGGCGGCATAGAATCCGAAGAACGGGTTTACCGGTTCTACGGGGGCGTCCGAGCCGTTGGCGATGATTCCGCCATTGTCGAGCATCGTGCGCCATGCGTATGCTCCGAGTATGCGGTCGGGGCCTACGCGGGTCTCGGCAAAGGGCATGTCGGAGGTGGCGTGTATTGTCTGCATTGAGGCTATAACCCCGTTCTTGGCGGCGCGGACGATGTCGTCGGGCTGTACGTGCTGGAAGTGCTCTATGCGGTAGCGCGGGTCGGCCAGCGGCTCTTCGGCCAGCACTTTCTCGTAGGCGTCGAGGGTTTGGCGGACAGCCGCATCACCTATGGCATGGGTGGCTATTTGGAAGCCATTTTTGCGCACCCGTCTTACGATGTCTAAGAATTCGGCATCGCTGTATCGGCTGTTGCCGAGATGTCCGTGCCGGTCTTCATATTCGTGAAGGAACCATGCGCTGCGGGAGCCGAGCGAGCCGTCGGTATAGAGTTTTACACCACTGACCGACAGTTTGCCGTCGAAGAGGTCGCGCTGGGGCAGTTTGCCGCTGGCGATATATTCCACGTCGGCGCCCTCGTTGAGCAGTTCGCAGGCGCGTACATGCAGGTGCCCATTGCGGTATGCTTCGGTCAGCAGTTCAATATCGGCGCAGCTGACGCCCGCATCGACCAATGAGGTGATTCCCAGCCGCAGCATATCGCTGTCGGCAAGTTTATATATTTCGAGGCGTTGCTGCGGGGTGAGCGCCGGAATGTCGGCCACTAATTCATCCATTGCAGTGTCCACGAGGACGCCGGTAAGTCGGCCGGATTTTGTGCGGATAAGTTCGCCGCCCTGCGGGTCGGGGGTGGCATCGGTGATTCCGGCCAGCTCAAGCGCTTTGGAGTTGACCCATACGGAATGGCCGTCCTTGCGGAACAGGCACACCGGATTGTCGGGCGATACGGCGTCAAGCTCTTCTTTTGTTGGCCATTGTGCGTCCGGCCATACCTCGTGCGACCATCCTGAGGCTACTATCCATTCTCCCGGTTTGTGTTTACGGGTCTCATTTGAAATTATATTCAAAATATCTTCTTTCGGTTTCTCGTATATGTCGGGTTGGGCTATGGAGGTTCCGAGGTCGAAGAAGTGCACATGGCTTTCAATGATGCCTGGAATAACGGTACGTCCTTCCAGGTCGATAATGCGGGTGGCGGGCGATTTCCATTGTTCCGCTTCGGCTATGTCGTTGCCGGTGTGCAAAATTCGGGAGCCTTTCACTGCAATTATGGAGGCTTTGGAGAACTGCTCGTCAACGGTATAGATGTTGCCGTTGGTGAAGATAATGTCTGCTTTGTCGGCGTCGGACGAGCAGGCTAATGTGATAGGAATCATTCCTGTCAGGATTGGTAATAGTATTCGTATATTTTTCATATCAGTTGAGTTTTTCGTCGCGTTCAACGCCTTCTATTCCGTCGATTTGGCGCAGCAGGTCTATGAGCATATCCAGGTCGCCCTTATTATGGACGTACAGGAACAGGTCGCCTTCGTAGATTCCGTCGTGGGTGTCAAACGTTACGGAGCGCATGTTAATGTTGTTCTGTTTAGAGATTATATTTGTAACGTCGTTCACGATTCCTACGCGGTCGATGCCATTGAGCTTGAGGCGTGCCAGGAACGAGCGTTTTTTGAAGGGTTTCCACTCTACGGCGACGCTGCTGTCGCCCTGTTCGGTGAGCAGGCGGTTGGCGGCAGCGCATGAGCGCTTGTGAATAACGATGTGGTCTTTGTCGTTGCGTCGCTGGATGTATCCGAGAGTTTCGTCACCGGGTATTGGTTGACAGCATGGCGCTAAAGAATAGGATTCTCCGCCTTCTTTGAGGACGAAGGTTTTAGTTTTATCGATTTTTTTGTCCGGCGACTGGTCGGCAGTTTTGGTGTTGATGCCGATAATCGGGAGCAGGTCTTTGACGAATTTGCTTTCGCGGCGGGTTTGGCGCAGAATCTGTTGCAGATTGGCGAGGTCGATATCGCCTAATCCGATGAGGAAATATAGCTGGTCGGGTGCTTTGAGGTTGAAGATGGCATAGTCGCGGCAGTTGAGCAGTTTTTTGAGGGTGTCTTTTGAGGGTTGTATGTTCAGCTCGCCGAGTTTTTTCCCCAACATATCTTTGCCGGTTTGTTCCACCTCGTTCAGGTCGATATCTTCGTCGCCGATGTGGGCATAAAGCATGTTCACGTTAGGCACGTTATAGTAGTCGGTAAGTTTACGGATAATTTCCTTTCGTTTTTCGGAATCTCTGTATTGTTTTGGGTCTAATTCGTTGAGTTTTTTCTCCAATTTTTCCTTTCCGAGGCGCTCGTGCTGTTGCAGGCTGGTGTTAAGCGCCTGTCGGATGCTGGCACGGGCTTTTGCTGTTGCGATAAATGAGAGCCATTTTTCGTTGACCTGCATTTTCTCGATGGTCAGGATTTCTATTTGGTCGCCTTTTTCCAGCACCTGATTTACCGGCACCGTTTTGTGATTGATTTTTGCGCCTACACAGCGGTTTCCCAAGTCGGAATGAATTTCATAGGCGAAGTCTATTACGGTGGAGCCTTTCGGCAGTTTGAGCATTTTTCCTTTGGGGGTATATACTTCTATTTCAGAGACATACAGTATGTCCTGAATTTGTTTTATGAGGTCGTTGTCGGGGTCTTTCATCAGCTCGCGGAGGCTACCCAGCCATCTATCGAAGGCATTTGTCTGTTCGAGGGTCAGTTTATATTTCCAGTGTGCGGGGAATCCGTGTTCGGCGATGTCGTCCATTCGTTTGGTGCGGATTTGCACTTCTACCCATTTGCCATGCGGTCCCATTACGGTGTCGTGCAGCGCTTCGTAGCCGGTTTCTTTGGGGACGCTTATCCAGTCCCGTACGCGGCTGGGATGGGGTTTGTAGATGTCGGTAACTAATGAGAGTATGTCGAAGCACTGGCGCTTTTCGGTCAGATGGTTATAATGTTTCGCCTGCAAAGTGAGCGGTTCTTTGAGGTTGTTGGGTTCGAAGACGATACGGATAGCCAGCAGGTCGAAAATTTCTTCGAAGGGGATTTTTTTGTTCTGCATTTTTTTCCATATTGAATATATGGTTTTTATGCGGTGAATGATGTTAACTTTATAGCCTTCTCTTTCGATTTGCTCCTGTAGTGGCGGAATAAATTCATGGAACAGGAATTCGCTGTCGGTTTTCAGTTCTGCGATTTTATGCTCAATTTCCTTATATTCAGCGGGGTATGCATAGCGCAGTCCGAGGTCTTCGAGTTCTGATTTTATGGTAAACAGTCCGAGGCGGTGGGCGATGGGGGCGAAAATATTGAGGGTTTCGGCTGCGATTTTCATCTGCTTTCGCGGGTGCATTTCGCCGAGTGTCCGCATGTTGTGCAGGCGGTCGGCTAATTTGACGAATATTACCCGCACGTCTTCCGACATGGCTTTGAGCATTTTGCGGAAGTTGGCCACCTGCACCGATTTCTCGGCGTTCATATCGATTGTATCTTTGGGGAACTTGGTTACGCCGTTCACCACTTTGGCCACTTTCTTGCCGAACAGTCGCTCTATTTCGGACAGAGGGGTCGGCGTGTCTTCAACAACGTCGTGCAGGAAGGCCGCGATGATGCATGTAACTCCCATCTTTATCTCGTTGGCCACGATTTTGGCCACAGCAATAGGGTGGAATATATACGGTTCCCCGCTCTTGCGTGTAGCTTCTTTGTGGGCTTCGTTAGCATATTCGAAGGCCTCCCGTATCCGGCGCAATTCGCTCTCCGAAAAGCGCTCTCCGAATGACCGTACAAGGTCATCGTATGCAGCTTCTATGTCATAACCATCGTTCAAAGTCATCTCCAAAAATCTAAAATACAAAAAAACATAAATAAGCTGAAACAATGTTCGCAGAGGCTGAAAAAATTAACCCTCCAAGAAAGATTTCATTTTGAGTAAATCGGCCACCACGAAGCTGCTACCGCCCACGAAGATAGCATCGTCGGCTTTTGCTGTGCTTTTTGCGGCATTAACTGCTTGTGATACAGTTGGATAGCTATTGCCATGCAGTCCTGTCGCTTCGGCTTCCTGCCGCAAAACTTCGGACGGCATGGCACGCGGCACATCTGCGCATGTAAAATAATAATGAGCAGTTTTGGGCAGAAGCGGCAGAATTGCTTTTACGTCCTTGTCGCTGACTAAGCCGAACACGATATGTAGCCGGTTACAGTCTATCGTGTCGAGCTGTTGCATCACCGCGCTGATTCCGGCGGCATTGTGCCCCGTGTCGCAGATGAGTAGCGGTTCTTCGCAGAGGATGTCCCACCGTCCTCGCAGCCCCGTGTTGTGCTTGACATTTCGTAAGCCGCGCTGTATTGCGGGCGAGTTGACGGGCAGCCACCCCTTCTCCGTGAGCAGGTCGAGTGTTTTCATCACGCATTGCAGGTTGCACTTCTGATAATGCCCCATCATGTCGGTCTCCAGGCTCTTTTTCAGATAGCTGCCTTTATGTTCAAACTGCCAGGCAGTTAATCCGGCGGATTCCGACACGAGTGAGGCCTGATATTCGCGGTCAGCATACCATATCGGGCTATTTAACTTTGCTGCCCGCCTGCCAAAGACGTTCACCACTTCCGGCATGTTGCTTTCCGACACCACAACGGGAACTTTCGGCTTGATGATTCCGGCCTTTTCGGTTGCGATTTTTGGCAGTGTACGTCCCAGCAGCGCCGTATGGTCAAAACTCACATTCGTTATAATTGATATTTCCGGTGTAATAATGTTCGTGGAATCGAGTCGCCCGCCAAGTCCCACCTCTATGATGGCAATTTGAACGTTCTGTTGACGGAACCAGTCGAAAGCCATGCACACGCACAACTCGAAAAACGACGGCTTAATACGGGCCGTTACATTGAGGTTGATGAACCTGTCCACGAAATTA
Organism: Bacteroidales bacterium; assembly: GCA_031272965.1. Lineage (GTDB taxonomy): Bacteria > Bacteroidota > Bacteroidia > Bacteroidales > Prolixibacteraceae > JAISSS01. The sequence goes on from JAISSS010000099.1 coordinate 18,588, forward strand.
ACCACTGCATTTTCTGTGATTTTCGTGCCGTTTATGCGGATTCTTTCGCGGAAGTCTGTCAGATGCGGCGATGTATAAAGCCCCACACGCCACCCCGCTTCCTGCAGGACGGACGCCAGAGTATGAGACACGGAGCCTTTGCCATTGGTGCCGCCAACATGCACGGTGCTGAACGCATGGTGCGGATACTCAAACATCTCGTCCAGCATCAGCGAATTGTCTAATGTGTTGTTGTATGCTGCCGCCCCGATGCGCTGAAACATCGGCAACCGATTATACAAATAGTCAAGAGTCTGTAGATATGTGAACATCGTTGCAATATTTCTGCAAAGATACAGCAAAAATCAGTTCGATACGCAAATAGAAAAACGGGGCAACGAAAATTACGTTTTTACGTAAAATAGGAAGCCCCGTTGTCGGCTATTATCAGTTCATTTCTTTTTCGAGCAGTTTAATAAAATAACCACCCACGACGGAGCGTGCGAGCATGGCGTTTTTGCGCGGGTTGTCGGTGTTATACCAGTCGCACATCGGGACGCGGTCAACGGTCTCGTTGTAGAAACGTCGTTCCGGCGCTATGAGTTTTTCAAACGTTTCGCGGTCGGGGGCGAGCGTTGCCGACCATATCTGCCAGTCGCTCTTGGTGAAATTGCGGCGGCTGTCTAACGGCAGTCCGTACTGGTTGAGTTTTGTCAGGTAATACGGTATTTCCTTCTGTGCGATTTCAGGCGAAAAAATATTGAAGCCGAGCAGTTTATCCCAAACGAGGTTGTATTTCTGGCTCCATGTTCCGGGTCGGTCGAAGGCGAGGCGGTAGTGGTCGCCGTCGTCTGCCATCTTCACCCATTCGGCAGCCATCTTGCGGGCTTCCGACATGTATTTTTCCGCTTCCTCTTTTTTGCCCTGTTTTTCAGCCATATAGCCATACGAAGCGATGCCGAGTATGGCTTTGATAGACAGGTTTGCATTGTGAGCAAGGTGTCCGGCGAAGTCGTCTGTACAGAGCTGATTTTCAGGGTCAAGACCGTGCTGCAGGAGGAACTCTGCCCACGAGGTCAGCGTTTGCCAGTGTTTCTCGGCATACGCGGCAGACTTTTCGCGATATGTAATAGCGGCGGTGAGTATCAGCATGTTGCCACATTCTTCGACAGGCATCTTATTGTTGTAGTCGTTGTTGTGCATGTTGTAAACCTGCCCGTTAGCCAGCGGGTAAGTGCCCAAGTCGTGCGGAGCAAAGGGGAATTTCCATTTGCCGCTTTCGCAGTAGTAGAAGATGCCGTTGAGCAGCCCTTTGGTCAAATCTGTGCTGAAAAGCAGGAACATAGGTGAGGAAGGGTAGGTTACATCGACAGTGTTGATACAGCCGTTGCTGTTGTTTTCTTTGGAGAGGAAGAGCAGCTCGCCGTTAGGGGCTTCTACAAGTTTGTGAGCCGCAATTGCTTGACGGTAAGCCAGCGCGCACAGTTCCGCATAGTCAGCGCCGCCGACCGTCTGTGCGTCGCACATCAGTTTGTAATCGAAGCGGTTGCATGCTTTGAGCAGTTTGTCGTAATCGGTAACTGCCTGATTGAACGCCCATTCGATAGGCTTGTCGCCTTTACGGTTCCAGTACGGGCGGAGGTTTTCGCCAAAGAACTGAATGGAATAGACATCGTCGTATCCGACAAGGATGCGTCCGTTGGCGTTCCTTGCGTTGCCGAGCGACTGTGTAACGGCGATATATGCGTTGTTGGTCTGCGGGACTTTATTGTTCAGGGCGCCGGTGGTGGCAAACTGTTCGCGCAGGGCTGTCGGCGCGCCTACTGCATAAGCGCCGTCTGACTTGTCGGCTGCAAGCAGGAACCAGCCCCAGTCGATACGCCTGTCGTCGCCCGATTTATTGAGTACTTTTTGCTCCGTGTTACCTGTTTTGACGTATAACAGTCCGTCTTTTTCGAAGCCTTCCGCTTTAGAGGGCTGATATGGAGTGTTTAGCGCCAGCGCGGGCGAGGCTTCGAAATAAATTTCCGTCTGATGCTCTGCGCCATCGTTGGAGACTATTTGGTAAGAGATGTAGTTAACGGGGCGCGACATAAGGTCTAAGTCGTTGAGCAGCAAGGGCGAAGTGAATGTCAGTTTCAGGCTGACGGCGCCGCAGTCGAATAAATAATGGGTTTGGGTAGGCTGCACGTCAACTTCACGCTGTATAGCTGTCTGTTCAAGATATTTGACCGGATGTTTCTCGTAATAAAGACCGAAATCCACGAGGGCGCCGCCGACGCGGTTGTTGCAGTGCGCTGCGATAAGCGCTGTGCCGTTGGCGATACTGTTGCGGACAGTGTCGGGCAGTTCGAGCCAGAGGTCGTGGTTCCATGAATATCCGGTCTTGACGACCTGAATGCCGTTGATATAGAGTTCAAAGGTGTCGTCGTGCGAGTATTTCAGGAATAGTTTTCCTTCGGGTATGCCGGTGATTACGCGCCTGACCCAGACGTCCGATGTTGTCCACGGGGTTTTGACGTTTACTTCTTCGGGTGTGCCGAAAGCTGCCTCGCCTTGCGTCCATTTGCGGGCGTCGAAAGCGGGTTGTTCCCAGCCTTTTTTCGGCTCAGTGAAGGTATAGCTGCCTGTCCATGCTTTTTCGTACGACATTGGCGCTATCGGCTCGTATGTGGGTTTTTCTACCCCCATGAAGCGATAGACCTTGCCATCTACGCGGAGCGCCCCTACGAGCGGTTGTTCTTTGCTCGTCCAGTGCCGCACGTTGTCGTCGTAGAGCTTGTCGTTAATAGTCCACAGGCTGGTGTATGGGTCGATAGTAATGAGCGGGTAAGCAGGCGCCCGAAGTGTGTTTTTTAATGACTTACTGTCGCCATCGCAGGCAGTAAATACATAAGCTGTAAGAGCAAGCAGTAAGGAAGCGATGATTCTGTACATTGAATATAATTTGAGGATTTGAAAATTTGAGGATTTGAGGATTTGAGGATTTGAGGATTTGAGGATTTGAAAATTTGAGGATTTGAGGATTTGAGGATTACTCTGCGTCGAGGGGCGGGAGCGACATGGCGTCTATGTCGAGTTCTATTTCTATGATTGTGTTGACAGGTTTGAGTTCTTTGGAAGCGAACTCGATGCGGAATTTACCGTCTTTCTGCGTCGTCAGTTTGATTTTGCCGCCGTCAACAAGTTTGCAAGCAGTGATTTTGGCGTCTCCAAGCGGTGGTAGAGTGATTTTCACCTTGTCCGCATCCCATTTGAGGATATGCAGATAGATTTTGTTGCCTTTGCGGGTAGAAACGCCCCAGTCAGTCGGTTTGACAGGACCGCCTCGCGTCTCGTAGATAGTATAGCCATATTTTTGAAGCCACTCTCCCATTTCTTTAAGTCTCTCAACTTGAAGCGGTTCTATCTGTCCATCGGGTTTGGGTCCTACATTAAAGAGGAAGTTACCGTCTCCTCCGACAGAGCGAATAAGGGCGTGCAGGCACTGTTCAAGCGATTTGACGCGCTCGTTTGGTTTCCAAGCCCATTGGTCGCCGATGGTCATACAGGTCTCCCACGGGCGGTTGTTATTAAACTCGCCGACCTTTTGTTCCGGCGTTCCGAAGTCGCCGGGCGCACCTGTACGGTTATTAATCACGACGTCGGGCTGCAACTGCCGCACAAAATCAATAACCCTCTCGCCACGCGCCTTATCAAATTCCTGCGGCACATCGAACCATAGACAGAAGAGCGGTCCGTAGTTGACAATCAGTTCTGCCACCTGACGTTTCAGATAGAGAGTGTAGTTTTCTATGTCGCTTGTCTCACGGCGCACTTTGCCTCCCGGACTTGTAAGCGGGAAATCGGGATGATGCCAGTCGCAAGTAGAATAATAAGTTCCGAAAGGGATGCCCTGACGGCGACATGCTTCGGCAAGCTCTTTAACCACATCCCGTCCGAAAGGCGAGTTCATGATGTTATGAGTAGTCTGACGTGTGTTCCAGAGGCAAAAACCGTCGTGGTGCTTGGTAGTCAGAACTATATACTTCATACCAGCCGCTTTAGCCACTCCGACCCACTCGTCTGCGTTGAATTTTACGGGATTAAACTGCTTGTAGAGGTTGTCGTACTCTTCCACCGGTACTTGTTGCCCTCTTGACCAACCTATCTCTGTACCTTTCAATGCCACCGGTCCCCAATGAATAAACATACCGAACCGCGCATCTTTCCATCGTTCTATACGGTTGTCTGCTGAGGAGGGCTTGGAATATTCCACAGCGCTCTGCGCCCAAGCAACTGTCAAACTGCATATAAAGAAAATAGTAGAAAACAGTGTCTTCATAAAGAAAATAATGTGAATGGTTTTACACGTAGCTGGTCTCGTCCCATCCGAGTTTAATGAGTTCTATTTTTGCGGGGTCGGATGTGCCGAGGTGGTAGCGGGTGTCGGCCATGGCGATGTGTTTGGCGGGTGGGTTTAGCGGGCGGTCTTCCTTAAAGAATTCGCGGCGTTTGCCTTCGATGATGCGCAGCCCCACAGAATCGACAGCTACGGGGTCGAAGCCGACCAGCAGCCCGCTGTATTTCCAAGAGTGTTCCGGGGAGAACTTGCTTGGCGCCAAGTGATGAAACTGTGGGGTGAACATCACCAGCACGTGCAGGCGGGTTTTGCCCTTGACGGTGGGCAGTTCCTGTAAACTGCCCAGCACGGCGCAGGAATCTTCGTGATAGTCGGACGGTTTTTCGGCAAACATGATGTAGTTTTTCAGCAGCGAGCCCACGCCTGACCATGCGTGGGTGCGCATGGGGCGGGTGTTTATCAGCGCTGTTGCGCGGGCGAACACGGGGTTGCGCTTCACCCCGCGGTCGTCAACGCTCACGTCTTCCGCTTTCACCCCTGCGCCCAATATGCGGGCTTTCAGGGCGTCATTGATTTCGGGGGGCGTAGGTAGCCCGTTCCACTGGTTAGTTTTTATGCCAACAATGTCGGCAGGTTTGATGATACTTGCCCACGCTTTTTCGGGGCTTTTTTTGTTGGTGAGTTTGCATACGGCCTCGTCAAGCATCCGCTCGGTGATGCCCGCATCGGGGGTGTCGCCGCCTGCAAACAGCTTCTGGTCGCGTATCAGCACGACGCGGCTTTTTGCGCTCTTTTCGTCAGCCCATGCGAATGCTGGCCGGTTGAGCAGAATTGCACCGCCCGCCGACATTATAGCTGTCTGTTTCAGTAGTTCACGTCTTGTAATGTTTCCCATAATCACTTTTGTTTTAAATTATTAATAACTTTGTGTAAGTTCTCGACCTGTTCGGCGGTTGCGCCGTTGAAGACCGCGCAGAGGCGGCGGCCCTGTTGCCATGCGGAAAACCATTTGCCGTCTTCGAGTTGCAGCAACGGCCGTGTATCCTCCGGCTTTTCGGGGGCGAATTTTTCCCGTAATCGGTTAAAGGCTTGCATGGCGTCAGCCTCTGCCGGATAATCCGCCATCAGGAGATATGCACGGGCGTCAGCTTCCCCGTATTTTGCCAGTACAGCATCGGTTTTGTCGGTGATATTTATGATGTTATAATCGGCGATGAACAGATAGGCGTTCAGCCATACGTAGTGGTGGAAGTAGAGGTATCCGCCGTCGGCCAGCCCTTTTTTGGGCAGGGCGCTGATGATGGCGGGGATGGCGCCGTTTTTTTCTATGGCCCTGTCGAGCCGCGTGGCGAAATGCTTCATGGCACGGGCGCTTTCGGGCGTGGCCTTATGTGTGGTGATGATGATGTAGTAGCGGTCTTTCCAGAACAGGATGAAATCGTCGAAGCTTTGCGAGCCTTGGCCGTAGTCGTGCTCGTCCCGGTCGCGGCTTTGGGTATAGACGCCGAATGCGTTGGCCGCAGAGGTCATCTCATAAACTTCCACCGTGATTTGGGGCAAATCGTCGCCGCTATACTTGCAGCCGGTCATGCCTTTCAGCCCGTAAGACATGAATAACTCGGCGCCGCCATTGATATAATCGAAGAGCGCTTCCCCCTCGTAATCAAGCAGCTCGTCAACCCTGTAACCTTCAAAGCTGTTCGGCAGGTACTTCATAACTTCTAACTTTTGTGCAAAACAATATTCCGGTAACAGGATGCCGCATACCGCAAAAAAGGTAAACCATATTCTAACCATATTTGACACCTGATTTTCGGCACAAATATAAGATTTTTTTTCCTGCCAATAGAAAAAAACACTACTTTTGTCTCAAAATTTTTGTGCAATGAAATGGAGAGGAAGAAGAGCAAGCGGTAACATCGAAGACCGGCGCGGCGCTGGTGGCGGTGATTTGCTGGGAGGGCTTGGCGGCCTTATAAATCTCGGCAGTGGCAATAGCAGTAGCAGCCGGTCGGGATGCGGGCTGAAAGGCGGCTTGGGGACAATCGTGGTTGTCGCGATTATCTGGCTGCTTGGCGGCAATCCGTTGGACATCTTAACGCAGTTAGCCGGAACGGGCGGCTTCGGTACGGAAACGCGCTACACGACGGCGGAAGACGACACTCTGAAGCAATTTGTGGAAGTAGTGCTGGCTGACACTGAAGATGTGTGGACAGCGGTGTTCCGCCAAATGGGCAAGACATACCGAAATCCCACGCTGGTGCTGTTCAGCGGCTATACCAATTCGGGCTGTGGCGCGGCCCAGAGTTCCACAGGCCCGTTCTATTGTTCGGTGGACGAGAAGATTTATGTTGACCTTTCATTTTTTCAGGAAATGCGCACAAAGTTCAGAGCGGGCGGCGACTTCGCATACGCATACGTGATTGCGCACGAGGTGGGACATCATGTCCAGAAACTGCTGGGAACACTCGAAAAAAACCAGAACGAACGCGCACAGGCCTCCGAGAAACGCGCTAATCAGCTGTCGGTGCAGCTCGAACTGCAGGCAGACTTCTACGCCGGAGTGTGGGCGCATTATACTGAAAGTATGTTCAATTCATTAGACGATACCGACATCAACGAGGCCCTCAACGCGGCCGAAGCTGTAGGCGACGACCGCCTTCAAAAGCAGGCGCAGGGATATGTCGTGCCGGATTCTTTCACTCATGGAAGCTCCGAGCAGCGCCATGAATGGTTCTATAAAGGGTACCGTTCCGGCAATATGAACCAGGCGAACACCGCTCGTTGACCGATGATATATCCCGATAATTTTGAGGCGAAAATAGCTTTCGGGAAACTGCGCGAGTTGCTGAAAGCCAACTGTTTGTGTGTCATGGGCGAAGAGCGCGTCGCCTCGCTCGTATTTATGACCGACCCCGACCGCCTCACCCGCGAACTGGCCCTGACCGAAGAATTTTTGCTGCTGCTTAATTCCGGCGACAGCTTCCCCACAACATACTTCTTCGACATGCGCGCCCCGCTGTCGCGAATCCGCATCGAAGGCCGCTATTTAGACGTCGATGAGACCGTGGCATTGCGCCGCTCATTGGAAACTGTCGTGGCTATCACCCACTTCCTGCTTGGCCACAGAGAGAAATATCCCGCATTGACGCAATTGGCGGGCAACATCGAATGTTTCCCTTTTGTGCGCGACCGAATCGACCGCATCCTTAACCCGCAAGGACTGATAAAAGATTCGGCCTCGCCCGAACTGGAACGTATCCGCCGCGAGCTGCGTGCCAAAACCGCACAGGTATCAAAGCGCCTGCAACACATCATGCGGGAGGCTCAGCGGGAAGGATTGGTTGACAGCGACGCCACTATAGCACTGCGCGACGGCCGCCCCGTAATTCCGGTGGCCGCCGGACTGAAACGCAAAGTCAGCGGCATCGTACACGACGAATCGGCTTCCGGTAAAACAGCCTTTATTGAGCCGACAGAAGTGGTGGAGTTGAACAACGACATCCGCGAACTCGAAAACGCCGAGCGCCGCGAGATTATCCGCATACTTATCACTCTTGCCGACGAAATACGCCCCCATATTGACGAGCTGACGGCCATGTATGAATTTCTGGGACTGATAGATTTCATCCGTGCAAAGGCGTTACTGGCCCGCCGTATGGATGCGGTGAAGCCGTCGTTCACGGAAACGGGCGGGTTCCACTGGCTGCGGGCCGTGCATCCGTTGCTGCGTTTTACTCTCGAAAAAGAAGGCCGCACGGTTACGCCACTCGACATCCGTCTGTCGCCCGATAAGCATATCCTGCTGATTTCCGGACCTAACGCGGGGGGCAAATCCGTATGCCTGAAAACTGTCGGGCTGTTGCAGTACATGTTGCAGTGCGGACTGCTGTTGCCGGTGGCGCCCGCCTCGGAAGTCTGCATATTTGAACATATTTTCATAGACATTGGCGATGAGCAGTCCATTGAGAACGACCTCAGTACATACAGTTCACATCTTCTTAACATGAAGTTCTTCCTGAAGAACGCCAATAGCAGCACATTAGTTCTTATTGACGAGTTCGGAACCGGCACGGAGCCTATGCTGGGGGGCGCCATTGCCGAAGCCATCCTTGCACAGCTCAACAGGCAGGGCGCTTACGGGGTCATCACTACGCACTATACCAACCTGAAGCATTTTGCCGCCTCCGAAACGGGCATTGAGAACGGGGCAATGCTCTACGACGCTCACCGCATGGAACCGCTGTTCCGCCTCGAAACGGGCGAGCCGGGCAGCTCTTTTGCCTTCGAGATTGCCCGCAAAATCGGGATGCCCGAAGCTATCCTGCAAGCCGCAACCGATAAAATCGGCAAAGACCATATTGACTTCGACAAACATCTGCGCGAGGTGGTACGCGACAAGCGGTATTGGGAAGCTAAACGCGAGCGTGTGCGAAAGCTCGAAAAAAGCCTCGAAGAAACGGCAGCCCGCTATGAAGCAGACCTGCAGAAACTTAACGAGCAGCGCAAGGCCATCATCACAGAAGCGCGTACCGAGGCAGGAAAAATTGTCGCCTCCGCCAACAAGGCTGTGGAAAATACCATCCGTGAAATCCGTGAAAGTCAGGCCGCGAAAGAAAAAACGCGGGCTGCCCGTGCCGAGTTGCAGATTTTCCGCGAAGAACTTGAGACTTCCGATGCGGCCAACGATGAATGGCTAAACCACAAGATGCAGAAAATCAGGGAAAAACAGCGACGCCGAAAAGCCGAAAAGCCTGCCGCCGCCGATTCAGCGTCAATAGCCACCCCCGAAAAACGTCCCATAACGGCTGGAGATTACGTCCGTATGGAGGGCCAGAATGTGGTGGGAGAGGCGTTAGAAATCATCGGCAAAAAGGCGGTCGTCGCTTTCGGCAACCTGCGCACCACCGTTGCGGTCAGCCGCCTGCAACGGGTCAGTGCCAATGAAGCCCGACAGCAGTTGCGCGGCACGAATCGAACAATTGCCAACATCCACCGCGACCTGTCGGAACGCCGCCTCTCTTTCAAACCCGAACTCGACGTGCGCGGACAGCGGGCAGACGAAGCGCTGGCTAACATTCAGCCGTTCATCGACGAGGCGCTCATGCTCGGCGTGGGCGAACTGCGAATCCTGCACGGCAAGGGCAACGGAATACTTAAGGAAGTTATCCGCAACTTCCTGAAAACAGAACCGCAGGTGCGCACCTGCCGCGACGAGCATGTCCAGTTTGGCGGCGCCGGAATTACGGTAGTGGAAATGGCGAATTGAAGGGTGGAGCATACGAATCGGAATTGCTTGTTTTATTGCCGGATATTTGCTGTTGGTAATTCTTTTCTTTTTCCTGAAACCTTCGGCAAAACTCCCGCTCGGTACAGGCTGCTGCCTGCGCCGCCAGCAAGCGGCTTTGCCGGCGATAAAGCAGACCGTGGTTTTTAATACGGCGTAGCGTCAACACTACGTCGGGCTGGGGGATGTCTGAACCACGATTCTCGCAAGATTTTTATGATTCCCCTGATTTTTTACCGTAAAGACCGCAACGAAAGAATCCTGCCATCTTTTTAATCCTGTCAAAATCGTGGCGTTTTCATTTTGGGAAGTCGTGGTGATGCCATTTTTGCAGGATTGTGCCGTTTTTGAGCAGGAACAGTCCGGGGTCGGAGCGAATCATGGTTTTGAGGGTGGTGTCGTCTGCGAAATAAATATCAAGCAAAAGTTCGTTATTGTTCATAAATTGCCGGATGTCTTCGCGGGGCGCCGATGTCAGGCAAAGAACCGGAATCTGTCGGCTGTTGGCAGTGGCGTTCAATGCGCGGATGCGGGCGAGTGTTTCGGGCTTAATGGCTGCGGGATTGCGCAGTGTCAGCAGGTACAGTTCGGATGGCTGTTGCAGGATGAAGCCGGTAACATCCTGCCCCTCAAGGGTCTGTATTGAGAAGCTGTTGATTTTGGGATGGAAGCCGCGTTTGAGCAGTTTCGATTCGGCCCGCTCAAATTGCCACGAGAGCGAATCCTGCCAGGGGATGTCGTCGGCGTCAAACTTCTGCACTTTTCCGGTGGCTACGTTGCGGTACCAAAATTCCGTTTTATAGACGTCCGGTTTTGCGTCGGGGGGAATGGCCATGCTTTCGGGTATATTTGCTCCGATATGGAAAGGGCGGAAGTCGAGCAGTGGCAGGTGATTATACGACCACCAGCACATCACGGCAAATGCGGCCATCAGCGCTGCGCCGACACATAAGCCGGGCACCCGCTTGCTGTCGCCATATTCCCGTCGGTAGCAGAACACGAGGCCGGACAGCGGCAACAGCACGAGGTTTTTGAAGAACGTCTGCCAGTTGGTCAATACTAAAGCGTCGCCAAAGCAGCCGCAATCCGACACGGGATTGGTCAGGGCGATAACGAATGTCAGCGCCGTGAAAAAGAGCATCGCAAGCAGGCTGAGCAGTGCGGTGAGCCGCATAAATATGTTGCACAACAATGCCGCGCCCATGGCAAATTCGAGGAACGCCTGTACCGTCGCCAGCGTCAAGGCCCACGGCGCAAGCCCCGCCATGTTCCACGCATAAAAGTAGTCCTCCAATTTATATCCTGCCCCATAGAGGTCAACTCCCTTAGTGAACCCCGAAAAGAGAAACACCGCGGCGGTAATGATTCGGGCAAAGTGCCATAACTGCTTCATAATAAGCTATATATCGGTTTTAATTTAGACGGATGAGGGCGAATACGGCATAATTAATGATATCCATATAGTTGGCGCCGATGCCTTCTGAGATGAGCGTTTGTCCGTTATTATCTTCGATTTCCTTGATTCGCAGCAGTTTTTGCAGAATCAGGTCGGTCATTGAGGATATCCGCATCGTGCGCCACGCCTCGTCGTAATCGTGGTTTTTCGCGCACATGAGGTCGCGTGTCTGGGCGAAATAGCGGTCATAGAGGGCGATAATCTCCGCGCAGGTGAGGGTGTTTGTATCGGTCGCGCCGTGTTCGAGCTGTATGAGGCCCATGATGCAATAGTTGATGATGCCGACATATTCTGCGCGGCAGTCTTCGGCGATTTTCATCACGCCTTTCATCTCTATGCTGCGGATGCGGCGTGCCTTTATGAAAATCTGGTCGGTAACAGATGTCGTCCGCATGATGCGCCATGCGGCGCCATAGTCGGTCATCTTCTTGACAAACACTTCGCGGCAGTTCTGCATCACGCCCGCGTATTCGGGCAATGTTTTTTCGGTATCCATATAAAACTCAAAAGAATCCTTTTTTAATATCCGGCAAAAGTAGCAAGAAAAATTCATTTTGGGACTGTTTTGGCGTCTGCGCGTCAAAAAAACATTAACATTGTTAAATCGCAGAGGAAAAAAGCATGTAAAATGGCGAGGCAAACGTTCTTTGTTGTACCTTTGTATTCAAATAGAGAATAATTAATGTGTTTTTTAATATTGAATAGCGTATGTTAATTACAAGTTCTGCCTGTAAGTTTTTCAAACGCAAGAGTTCAATTGCGTTGAACGGAAATCTTATAGATTTAACCAGCCCTGTTGTGATGGGCATTTTGAACGTCAGTCCCGATTCTTTTTATGATGGGGGCAAATACAAGACAGCTGATGAGATAGTTAAGCGCGCCGAGCAGATAGTAGAAGAAGGGGCTACCATAATTGATATAGGAGCCATTTCGACCCGTCCTGGTTCGGAGGCGGTATCTACCCAGGTGGAGATGGAGCGCCTGTTGCCGGCTGTGGAGGTCGTGCGCAAGCGCTTTCCGGATATGCCGATGTCTATCGACACATTCCGCTCGTGGGTTGCGATGCGGGTCATCGACGAATATGGCGATTGCATAGTGAACGACATTTCGGGGGGCAATTTCGACCAGAACATGTTCGAGACCATTGCCCGTCTTGATGTACCATACGTCTTGATGCATATTCTGGGAACCCCCAAGGATATGCAGGAGGCGCCGCAGTATAACGACGTGGTGCAGGACGTGTCCCGCTACTTCTCCGACAAGGTGCGTCTGCTGGCCAAATATGGTGTCAAAGATGTGATTCTTGACCCCGGATTCGGGTTCGGAAAGAACCTCAATGACAGCTATGACCTGCTGAACCGCCTCGATTCTTTCAAGGTCTTCCAGTTGCCGGTGATGGTTGGCATCAGCCGGAAGTCCATGATTTACACGGCATTAGAGACAGACCCTGACGGGGCGTTGACCGGAACGGTCGCCGTCAATATGATGGCCCTCTTAGGCGGCGCAGAAATAATCCGCGTACATGACGTCAAGGAAGCCGTCGCTACCGTGAAATTATTTAAAATACTCAAATCGGTAGCCCAAAAATGATGCTGTTTATCACAGTCAGATTTTTGGATATACTGGATATTCTGATGGTCGCATTTATCCTCTATGAGCTTTACCGGCTGATAAAGGGGACAATCGCGTTCAACATCTTTATAGGGATATTTATTATATATCTGTTCTGGCTGCTGGTACGGGCATTAAACATGGAACTCATCAGCAGTCTGATGGGGCAAATAATGGGGGTAGGATTGCTGGCGCTGATAGTGGTCTTTCAGCAGGAAATCCGGCAGTTCCTCATGCTGATTGGCGCAAACAACATCTTCAGTCGCTTTCTGCGGACCGACAAGCTGTTCTCTGTTAACCGTCAGCACGTATCCGACCAGCAGGTACGGATGCTAGTGAAGGCCTGCGAGAACATGGCGCGTACCCGCACGGGGGCGCTGATAGTTATCGCCCAAAATTCGGAACTGCGCAGCATAATGCAGACCGGCGAGCGCATCGACGCCCGCATATCTGACGCCCTTATAGAAACAGTATTCTTTAAGAACACGCCACTGCATGACGGTGCAATGCTCATTGCAGGCGATAAGATTATCGCCGCGCGGTGTATATTGCCCGTCACGGAGCGGCAAAACCTCGACCCCACACTCGGCCTGCGCCACCGCTCGGCCATAGGCATTACCGAAGTAACCGATGCCATAACCATCGTGGTCTCGGAAGAGCGCGGCTCTATTTCTGTGGTCAAGAGCGGCCAAATCAGGGAAATAGCCTCCTCTGTGGAGCTGTCGGGCGTGTTGGGGGCAGCTATGAACGTCGCCGCGGTAACTGCTGCGGCAAAAACATGAGCCTGAAAATGATGAACAGAACAACAAAAATAACAGGGCTTTTCAACATCCGCTATCCCCTCGTACAGGGCGGAATGGTGTGGTGCAGTGGATGGCGACTGGCCGCGGCCGTGAGCAATTGCGGCGGCTTGGGATTGCTTGGGGCCGGCTCTATGCACCCTGACACCCTGCAGGAGCATCTGCAGAAGCTCAAAGCCGCCACATCCCGGCCTTTCGGCGTTAACGTGCCGCTGTTCTATCCCGAAATCGGCGCCATCATGGACATCATCGCCGCCGCGCAGACGCCGGTGGTGTTCACCTCCGCCGGAAGCCCCAAAACATGGACCGGATGGCTGCATCAACGGGGAATAGTGGTAGCTCATGTAGTGTCGAGCGCCCTGTTTGCCGTGAAATGTGAACAGGCGGGTGTTGATGCGGTGGTTGCCGAAGGCTTCGAGGCCGGCGGCCACAACGGGCGGGAAGAGACCACCACCATGGCGCTGATTCCGGCAGTGCGCCGCGCCACAGCATTGCCATTATTGGCGGCGGGCGGTATCGGCAGCGGCCGCGCAATGCTGGCCGCAATAGCGCTCGGCGCTGACGGCGTACAAATAGGCTCCCGTTTTGCAATATCCCAGGAATCGTCCGCACATCCGGCCTTCAAAGATATGGTGATAAAATCGGGCGAGGGTGCCACAATGCTGGCACTGAAGAAGCTGTCGCCGGTGCGTCTGCTGCGTAATGAGTTCTTCGCGCAGGTCAGCGCGGCCGAAAAGCAGGGCGCCAGCGAACCCGAACTTGCCACCCTGCTCGGTAAAGGCCGCGCCAAACTCGGCATGTTTGACGGAGACCTCGTGAACGGTGAACTCGAAATAGGCCAGGTCGCCGCGCTCTTTGACGACGTGCCAACAGTGAGCGACATCATGAGCGCTATCTTGTCGGAATACGAGACCGCCCGCTGCGAAATGAACAACTTATCCTTATAATACTTATGAAAAGAACATTCAAAGACTGCCTGCTGATTGCCGCCAAAGGTGTGGCAATGGGCGCCGCCGATGTGGTACCCGGAGTGTCGGGCGGAACCGTAGCGCTGATTTCCGGCATCTACGACGAACTGATAAACACCCTGAAAAATGTCCCCAATGCCGTGAAATGTCTCTTTAAGAGCCGCTTTAATCTGCCCCTGTTCTGGAAAGAGCTGAACGGAACTTTCTTGACGGCGCTGCTGTCGGGAATAGCGCTCAGTTTTATCTCTTTGGCAAAATTGATTACATATCTACTTGAAAATCAGCCTGTTTTAGTATGGTCGTTCTTCACCGGCCTGATACTCGCCTCAACGGTGTTCATTGCCCGCGATGTGAAGTGGAACCTCAAGGCAGCTGTGGCTTTTGTGCTGTTTGCAGCGGTCTCGTTTTTCATCACCTCTCCCGAGAACTCGCCCCTGCAAAGCGCCCCTGCGCCGTGGTACATCTTCCTGTGCGGTGCAATAGCAATCTGTGCAATGATTTTGCCCGGTATATCCGGTAGCTTCATCCTCGTGCTGCTTGGCCAGTATTTCTTCATGATGACCGCAATTCACGAACTTCATTTCATTATATTACTTATTTTCCTGTGCGGGGCTATCATAGGACTGCTGCTGTTTTCAAACATCCTGTCATGGTTGCTGAAGCGATACAAAAACATGACGCTGGTATCCCTGACAGGCTTCATGCTCGGCTCGCTCAACAAAATATGGCCATGGAAACGAACTCTCGAAACGTTCACTGACAGTCATGGCATCGTGAAACCGTTAGTGGAAGAGAACGTGCTGCCCGGACATTATTACGGCAATCCACAGCTGTTTCGCGCAATACTCGTTGCCTGCGCGGGATTTGCCCTGATTTTTGTCATCGAGAGAATTTCTCTGCATATCCGGAAATCTCATGCAAAATAACCGGTGGCCGAAGGCTGCCCCAAAAAATACCAATCATGAAAAAGACCGTTTTTAATGACATACATCGTGCTGCTGGCGGACGGATGGTAGAATTTGCCGGATATGATATGCCGGTGGAGTTCTCCGGCATCCGCGACGAGCATTTGGCCGTGCGCCATCACGCCGGAATATTCGATGTATCCCACATGGGCGAAATTCGCGTTGGCGGGCCCCGCGCTGCAGAATTAGTACAGTATCTCACCACCAACGACATCTCGGTGCTCGTGCCGGGGCAGGCCCAGTATGCCTGCTTCCCCAATGGACAGGGCGGAATCGTGGACGACTTGTTAGTATATTTCATTGCCCCCAACGATTACCTGCTGGTAGTGAACGCCTCAAATACCGCGAAAGACTGGGACTGGCTGAGCGACAACAACCGCCGCTTCGGGGCAAATCTGCGCAATGATTCGGACAGCATTTCACAATTGGCCGTTCAAGGTCCCGATGCGGTGAAAATCATCGCAGCTCTCACATCCGAGCCGGTTGGCACATTGCCCTACTATCATTTCCGCTTCCTCACTGTCGGCGGCGTCCCTGACGTGTTAGTGTCGGCCACCGGATATACCGGAGCAGGCGGCTTTGAGCTGTATGTTCGCAACAGTGACGCCATCCGCCTCTACAACGAGATTATGAACGCCGGTGCGCCCTTCAAGCTGCAACCGATTGGGCTGGGCGCCCGCGATACGCTACGCCTCGAAATGGGATTCACTCTCTATGGCAACGACATCGACGATACTACCTCCCCCATTGAGGCGGGACTGTCGCGCTTTGTGAAATTTACCGAGGCCAATGATTTCATCGACCGCCCGCGACTTCTTGCCCAAAAAACGGACGGGGTAAGCCGGCATTTGTGCGGATTCGTCATGCAGGAACGCGGAATCCCCCGTCATGGATACCCCCTCGCCGACAGCAATGGACACGTCATCGGCCATGTTACCTCCGGCACACATTCGCCAATACTGAATAATGGTATCGGGATGGGGTACGTAAACACCGGATTTGAAAAGAACGGCACGGAGATTTTCGTGAAAATACGCGACAGACTGCTTAAAGCCACTGTAAAAAAGCCACCATTTATTTAGATGTCTCACAGTAAGTTACGCCTCGAAGTCTGCTTCTCTCCCGCGATATATCCGCTTCACGCCAGCGACGATAATATAGTGGTCATCATAGACATACTGCGTGCCACCTCTTCAATGTGTGCTGCGCTGGAGAACGGCGTTGCCCGTATCATTCCGGTGGCCACCGTTGAGGAGGCGCGGCAAAAGAAGGCAGAAGGCTACCTCGTGGCCGCCGAGCGCGACGGCTATGTGCTTGACTTCGCCGACTTCGGCAATTCCCCGTTCAATTTCATGACAGAGCAAGTGCGCGGCCGCCAGATAGTGTATTCAACAACCAATGGCACACGCTGTATTCATCTTGCAATGCGCTCGTTTGGGGTAGTTATTGGTTCATTTTTGAACATAAGTGCATTATCCGAATGGCTCATCGCCCAGGGCAGGCCGGTATTGCTGTTTTGTGCCTCATGGAAAGACCGCTTCAGCCTGGAAGATACCGTCTTCGCGGGAGCGCTGGCCGAGCGGCTGCTGACATCCGGCGGCTTCACGTCCGCTTGCGATGCACTGACCGCCTCCCGCGACCTGTGGACGCTCGCCGCCCCTGACCTGCACGGATATATCGCCAAAGCCGCCCAAAAAACACGCCTCGCCCAAAAAGGCCTCGACGATTGCATAGACTTTTGCCTCACCCCGGATTACACCCCCATAATACCCGTCTGTAAAAACGTCGCTGAACATGGAAATGTCAGCATAGAAGCCCTTTTGCCTTAAACAGAAAATTCCAATGTTAATTTTTTGTTATATGTATCATTTTAAGCGATATTATATGAAAAAATTATCATTCAAAAAGAAATTATTACTATTTTTGCGCTTGAAAATCGACTAAATGGTACTGAACGTGTGACAACGGGAAGCAAACTATCAGTATCATAAAATGAAAAGGAAATTTATTGCACTACAGGTTGTCCTGCTGCTGTCAGTTGCAGGCGTTCTTATGAGTGGCTGTTCCCGGGAAGAACGGCTTGAGGCTCCGGGCGGTAACGAAGCGCCATTCAGCATCGTGTTTACCCGCTCGGCGAATCCGGAAGACGACGTCGCGAACGCGCGGTTAATCATCACCAACGCTGCAGGAACCAGCGTCATCTATAACGTGAAGAAGCCTGACGGCGGCACAGACCCCGATGCGGTGGACTTTCAGCTCATGCTGCGAACCGGCGCCTATAATCTCTACCTGTTCGCCAACGAACTGGCATCATGGAATTTAGATGCGGTGAACTCGGTTGCCGACATCAGGGAAAAACTCGTGAGCTTCGGGACGGCGCCAACGGTTGACGCGACCCATACCATCCCCATGTTTAAGGCGTGGGAAGGGGTGCAGTTGCTGGCTAATGGAACAACGACATGCAATGGCGTTGCAGTTGACTTCTCGGCTACGGGCAACGGCGCCAAAGTGGAACGTATGTATGCCAAAGTGGAAGTTTCTGCCATCAACTGCAACTATGCTGCCGACCTCAACGGCGTGGCCATTTCGCTCGACAGCCTGAAGATGCTGCATCTGCCGACCACAGAATATGTAATGTCGCGACCGTATTCCGGCGCCACATTCTATGACGGCGGCACTGTGAAAACCACTGCCGCAAATTATACCCAGACGGCGGCCGGATTCACCTTCAATGGAACCGGCAGCCCTTTCTACGTGCCCGAATACGTCGTGTCGAATGTCGTTCATGCCGCATATTTGCAGCTCTATTGCCACCTGACCGGCGACCCGTCCACAACTTTCAGCTATAAGCTGTATATCGGCGACGGTCTGCGCTCCGGCTTTATGCCCGCAACAACCGGTAAAACCGTAAAGGAACTGAGCATTACCCGCAACACTAATTATAAGCTGACAATTGCTCAAATAAAAGGCTTCGGCACAATGGAATCGGCCACAGTGTATGTGGATGTGCAGCCATGGACGTCAGTGAGCGTTGACGCCGCATTGGAGAGCAATATCATGAACCTGTCGGGGCTTCTGCGTACCTGTGCTGTGTGCGACCTGGAAAGCCGCGAGCCATGGGTGCTGAATTGGGAGACCAACCATGAGCCGCGCTATATATGGTATCTTGATGACTGCGTCCAGCAGTCGTCAGGAGGCGGGGGGGGCGACGACGATGATGACGACGGCCCCCCGGGAAGCGGTTCCGGCGGCGGCGGTGGAGTGGGTACCGGCGTCCGGCTGTGGGCAGATAAGGATACTGTGGTGATTGTAAACCCCTCGTGCGACCACCTGCTCACTGTGCTGGCGCCATGGTTCCTTCACTCTGCGGATAACGGCGCCACTTGGGACACTCTGCGCGTGATGGACTGGTTTACCCCGCAGTTCAGCAGTAATATCGGCCCCGATTCGCAGGGATTCTATCGGGGGCGCATCAAGCTGACGCCCAAGGCCACCGTGCCGACAGCATGGGCGGTCGGCGACCTCTACCGGCTGTTCGCAGGCGACGACAAAATCCGCCTTCGCGAGCTGGCTATGGAAATTATTGACTGCCCTCTTGAGCCGCTGTCGCCCGGCCTGATTTATTATCCCGGTATATGCGAAAACCTCACCAGCAAGGTCGAAGAAAGCACGACAGATAATGAGACTGTTACCGGCGAGCTGCCTTCCGGCGGCGACGGTACCTACAGCTATGAGTGGCAATACAGCCTCGACAGCGGCACCACCTGGCAGACCGTGCCCGCCAACGGAACCGGCCAGAACTATACCCCCGGCGCCGAGCTCGCCCACGGCATCAACTACCGCCGAAAAGTTACCGACGGACAGGGCACATTCGGCTATTCAAACTCCGTACAAGTGTTCATCGTTACCCCACAGACGATGCCCAACGTTGATGCAGGCTCCAATAAGGGCAGAGACTTCTGGCTGACATTCGGAAAAAGTAATAACTCGTCAAACTACACACTGAGCGATATCTATCTGCAGCTAAAAATCGCCGCCGAAAATACTGCCCACGTACATCTTGCCTTTACCGCCGACAATACGGCAGACGAGGACATCACCGTTACCGGAGGCTCCGTATATGCAAAAAACCTGAGCGACCCGCAGGAAGTCGCCGTGTATAATGACGTTTTAGCCACCACTACCACCAACCTGTCGCTGCATATCACTTCCGACGAAGACATCATCGTATATGCCATTAATCTGCACTCGGCATCTTCGGACGCCACAACGGTATATCCTGTGGGCAGTCTTGGTACTGATTATGTCCATCTGAGTTACAAGCCGACAAACACTAACAATTTCGATGCGGCGTTAATCGTTGCCACCGAAAACGGTACCCATATATGGCAGGATTCAAACGGCGGTACATTGTTGGCCACTCTGAACGCCGGAGATGTTTATAACCATTATGCCGCAGAGGGGGCAAATCTTACGGGAACACATTTCGTAACCGACAAGCCTGTGGCATATTTTGCAAATGTTACTATCGCATTCGTCCCCAGTACACACTCATCCGGAGATATATTATATGAACAATTATTCTCTACCGACAGATGGGGCACACACTTTTTCGTCCCCCAAACCGAGCAGGGAAAAACCCGGATACGGGTGTTGGCATCCCAGCCGGGGACGACTGTTGACGGCTCCAATTTTTCCGTAGCTGCGGTAACAGACGGGCAGGGCACGACAGGTCAGGCGCTTCCCGTATCTTTGAACGCGAACCAGTTTACGGAATTAGAATGTAGCGTGAGCGACGGTTGCTACATATATGCCAATCATCCTATAGCTGTTATGGCCTATATGGTTGGCAACTATTACACCATGTATCCCGGCGACGGGCAGCATGGCGACCCGGCGATGGCATGGGTACCGCCAATAGAGCAGAAAGCCCGCAATGTGATGATAGCGCGGTTCTATTCTGCAAATTCTTTGGTGACCAACCACCGTGCATTAATCATTACCGAGACGGCGGGAAAAGACCAGACTACCGTGTCTGTGGGCGGCGGGGCGGCTTCCTTAGTGTCGGCGGTAACGTGGTATGATAATGCCTCTGCCGGACTGTCGTTCTGCTCTTACCCCTTAAACACTAACAGCCCTTATGTATTTGACAATCCCAACGGGTTAGTAATTACCGGCTACGGATATGGCAATGTGGAGACATATTCCTATCTTGCCGGGGCGGCGTCCCGCATCCTGTCGGCCTCGCTGATGGTCAACGGCAGCTATTCCGATGAAATCGCGGGCGATATTTACGGTTCCTGCACTCCCATCACGCTGGAATGTGAGGCCTCGGAAACGCCCGTCAGCATCACGTGGCGAATTAACGGCACCGTGCAGGGCGCCTACAATAATATGGCCTCATGGAGCGCGAGCTTCCCGATAGACGACTATATAATAGAGATGGAAGCGGTTATCGGCACCCGAACTTTTACCCAGATAACATGGTTCAGGGTGCGCTGCTGTACGCCATAATTCGGGGCAGACACAGAGCAACAGATGCCGGTGCATTGTTTTTTTCTCTATCTTTGTAAAAAATTTATGAGCCGGTGGCAAAACAATTAAATCGCAGAACCGCGCAGGGGCGCCGTACCCGCCGGGTGCGTCGCAGGAAAAAGAAACACGGACTTCCTTTATGGGGCCGGATTCTGCTGTGGGGTGTCGGTGTGTGTGCATTATGTGTGATGGCGGTCGGGGCGCTGATTCTGGCTGTCTATTCAGGATGGTTCGGCCCGCTGCCAACGGAGGCGCAGTTGCAGGAAATTAAGAACCCGCAGGCCTCTGTGGTCTATTCCTGCGACGGCAAACTCATAGGGCGCTATTATATCGAGAACCGCAGCAATGTGGCTTTCGAGGACATCTCTGCCAACGTCATCAATGCCCTGATAGCCACCGAAGATGTGCGCTTCTATGAGCATCACGGCATTGACGAGGTCGCCCTGATGCGGGTATTCTTCAAGACCCTGCTGTTACAGAAGCGCCAGGCCGGCGGCGGCAGCACCATCAGCCAGCAGATTGCCAAGAACATCTTCCCCCGTGAACAGTGGTGGGGACTGTCAACGCCGGTCAACAAAATCCGAGAAGGCTTTATTGCCATGCGTCTGGAACGCGTCTATACCAAGAACGAAATACTCACGCTGTATCTGAACACGGTGCCTTTCGGCGAAAATATTTTCGGAATTGAGGTAGCGGCAGAACGCTTCTTCTCTAAAAAGCCCAAATTTTTGACCGTTGACGAGGCCGCTGTGCTGGTGGGCATGTTGAAGGCCAACAACAGTTACAACCCCCGCCTGTTTCCCGACCGCTCGCGGGAACGCCGCAATACTGTGCTCGATTTGATGGTCGAGAACAACTCCATTACGCGGGAAGAAGCCGAAACGCTGAAAGCCAAGCCTCTGAAAATCCGCTACCGCCGGATATCCTACAATGAAGGACCGGCCCCCTATTTCCTCGAAGCAATCAGACCGCAGCTGCTCGAATGGTGCAGCAGCCATACCAAACCCGACGGAAAACCCTATAACCTCTTTACCGACGGCCTCGAAATCACCACTACTCTCGATTCGGAATGTCAACAATATGCACAGGAGGCTGTAAGTGCCCACATGAAGAAACTTCAGGGCACCTTTGACGACCACTGGAAAGGCTCTACACCATGGGCAAAAAATAAGGACATCCTAAATCGTGCTGTCCGCAATAGCGACCGCTATAAAGCGCTCGAAAAAGCCGGAAAAAGCCGGAAAGATATACTCGCCACCTTTAATGATACTATCGAAACGGGAATATTCTCATGGGAGGGCATCAATACCGTCCGCACAACCCCCATGGATTCGCTGAAGCACTACCTGAAGATGCTCAATGCCGGATTCATGGCTATGGAACCCGCCACCGGCAACGTCAAAGCCTGGGTCGGCGGCATAGACTTCCGCATATTCAAATATGACCACGTTACTGCGGCGCGGCAGGTAGGCTCCACTTTCAAACCGGTGGTGTATCTTGCCGCATTGGAGAACGGCGTCAGCCCTTTCGACTACTACCGCAACGAAAGAATAGTATATGAGGAATACAACAACTGGTCGCCGCGCAATGCCAACGAAGTCTATGAGGGATATTATTCTATGGAAGGCGCTCTGTCGCGGTCAGTTAATACCATCGCGGTGCAGATACTGATGAAGACAGGTATCAACAATGTGGTGGCCACCGCACAGCACTTGGGCATAAAGGAACCCTTGCCGGCCGTGCCGTCGCTGGCGCTGGGGGCTGCCTCAATTACGCCGGTGGACATGACCACCGCCTATTGCACCATCGTTAATGGCGGCAAGCGCGTGGAACCGCGCTATATTGTATCCATAGCCAATTCGGATGGTAAAATATTGACGCGATTCTCGCAGTCCTCAATGACCGCCACCCCGCTGACTGCCGAGAACTGCCGCATCCTCATGCACATGCTGCAGGCCGTAGTACGCGGCGGAACAGGACATGCTATCCGCTCGACCTATAAAATACCGGGCGACTTTGCCGGAAAAACCGGCACCACACAGGATAATTCCGACGGATGGTTCATGGGAATTAACCCCGCATTAGTTACGGGATGCTGGGTGGGCGCCGACGACCCCGGAATACACTTCCGCACCACCAAATTGGGACAGGGAAGCTATATGGCCCTGCCAATTACCGGCATATTCTTCTCAAAACTGTACCGCTCTCCGCGTTTCTCCGTGCTGCAGAACGAAGCCTTCATTCCCCCTTCTTCGACAGTGCTGGCCGAGCTGCGAAATATGCCGGTCTATAAAGATAACGACGGTCAGCGCTTTAATGACGACGGCCAGCAGTTCTACGACGAGGCTATCCCCTACACACCTGCCCGGGCCGACCGTACTTGGGCTTGGGAACGCTTCAAAGATATGTTCCAAAACCGCGGAAATTAACGCCACCTGCACCACCTGCCATTGCCGCCCAAGCTTGTCTGAACTGTGATTCGTATGATTTATGGGATTGCCATGATTTTTCGGCACCCGCGAGGGGTGCAATACGCCCGTCATTGCGGGCTTGACCCGCAATCCCCAGCCACAATAACTACACTCTATACTCTACATTCTTATTTTTATGCAACTGTTACAAAAAACGTTCCTTTTTTAGACGCCATTTCGCGGCAAAAATAGAAAAAAAATGGGCACATCAATGTTAAAATCAAAATTTTTATATCATATTATATATAACATACTGAGTACAAAGATATTAATCTGTTTATAAATATTTAATACAAGTGTAAGGTTGCAAATTTTTGCTCAAAAATAATGAACATAAGTTCTCTAAAAATGCGCAAATGAGTGTTCCAAAAAAGGAACGTTTAATGGGACACTATATTTTAATATCATTTTTGGGGCAATGATAAATGTTAAAGTACTGAATAATAGTTGTTTATATAAAATCATTTATGAACATTAGTTTAAAAATATTGATGTTTTTGTGTGTCATGGTGATGGCACAGCGGGCGATGGCACAGTTGGAAATCCGCGAGGGCTCATTTAAGCAGCTGAGCCGCAGCGAGGTATCCTCCCAGAACGGCCAGCTCAACGCGGGCGACCTGTCAGCCCTCATCGACGGCAAGAAGTATGACGACAACGGCATCCTCTGCGCCCTGCTGAAAGTGCGGGTTGAGAAAATCAGCCGCAGCGACATCGCCAAATTAGAGTTCCGCGTCAACGCCGGAATCCAGATTGTTGAGAAGCGCCCGCTTAACGGCGAGATGTGGGTGCATATCACCGGCGCGGAGACCGAACTGCTCATCACGCATCCCACATTCGGCGCGTCAAACAAGGTAACAGTGCGGTTGGAAGGCGGCAAGGTTTATGAACTAAGGCTCACTAACGGTGAGACCGCCGACCTCACATTTATGAGCAAGCCCGCCGGCGCCTCGATTTTTTTGGACAACAACTTCATCGGGCGGGCCACCGAATACGGCTTCAGCCAGTCGAAAGTGCCCTACGGCCCGCACACAGTCAGAGCGGAATACGACGGCATTGCCGAGGAGAAGACTGTCGAAGTTACCGAGGGCAGCTCGCGCATAATCTGGTTTAACGTGCTGCACAGGAAGCATTTCAGCTTCGACAGTACGCCCAAAGGCGCCACGCTCTTTGTCGATGACATAAAAGCCGGGGCCACGCCCGCCAGCATCGAGCTGACCCTCGAGCAGCACAAAATCAAAGCTGTTCGCGGCGGGCAGGCTGATTCGCTGCAATTGGACTTCTCGAAAACGACCGAGACCGCGTTCACGTTCAACTTTGAGAAGAAGCAGGCGGCCAAAGCCTCCGAAACGCCCGCTACAACGCCGAAGTTGGACGACGGCAAACGCACCCGCTGGCCGTTCTACGTCGTGGGCGGGGGCTTGGTGGCGGCGGGCGGGGCGTTCAAACTGCTCAGCAATTCGGAACATGACAAATACCTCGCGGCCACGGCCCAGTCGGACATGGACGCACATTATAACAAGTCAGTGAGCTATAACACAATGTTTTACGTAGGCCTCACCGCGGGCGCCACGCTCATTGTCTATGACCTCATTAAAGGCCCCGACAGGCGGCCCAAAAACACCGCGGGCTTCTACTATAACCCGCAGTTTAAAGCCCCCGGACTGACATTTACCCTTAACTTCTAACGCATCCACGCTATGAAACACCGCTTTTTCCTGATGGCAGCAGTGCTGCTGATAACAACCTGCAAGCCGGAGCGGGACAACCCGCTTGACGAGCATTATACCGGCAAAAAAGACGAACCCTCAACGGTAGCCGTTACTTCCGTTTCGCTTAATAAAACAACGCTGTCGCTTGTTGCGGGCAGTTCGGAGACGCTCGTTGCTACTGTTTCTCCTTCTGATGCAACGAATAAAGCTGTAAACTGGACCAGCAGCAACAGCAGTGTGGCACGTGTCAGTTCCGGCGGGCTGGTTACGGCCGTTACCTCCGGCA
>JAISSS010000071.1 GCA_031272965.1 Bacteroidales bacterium
TGGTATCCGCTACCGCCGCAAAGTTACCGACGGGCAGGGAACAGTGAGCTATTCCAATACCGTGCTGATATTCATCGTCAATCCCACCACCACCGAAGGCATCTCGCTGAACTCGAACAGAGGCAAGAACTTCTGGATGGCTTTCGGACGGAATTACACAAACTCTTATTCCGGAGTTACATTGCAGTTAAAAATTGCTGCCACACAGACTACAAATGTTACTCTCAGTTTCCAGGATGACCCTTCTGTGAATCAGACATACACTATTGCCGGTGGAACAGTGGGAACAATCGACTTGACAAATGACCAGAAGAATGCATGTTATAATTATTACAGTACGCCGACAATAACCGACAAGTCTCTGCATATCACCTCCACGGACAGTATTGTAGTATATGCCATCAATCTCTATATGGCAACTACCGATGCCACCGCAATTTATCCGGTAGGAAGTTTGGGCAGTGACTATTTTCACATGGGCTATCCGCCAATTTCTTTTGACCTTAGCAGTTTAGACGGTTTTGTCATTGTAGCCACAGCACCCGGCACTACCAATATATACGAGAACACGCTTGGCGGCACATTATTGGCCACACTAAGCGAAGGGCAGGTTTATAACCATTATGGGGCCAACAACTCAACAGACCTCAGCGGCATGCATATCGTTGCCGACAAGCCTGTAGCATATTATATGAACCACACAATTGCTTTCGTGCCGGCCGGAGGGACGTGGTATGCAGGCGATATTTTATGGGAACAGCTGTTCTCGACTGACAGATGGGGAACGCACTTCTTTGTGCCCCAGACCGAGCAGGAGAAAGTCAGGATTAGAATTATGGCACGTGAAAGCGGAACGAATCTGACAATACCGGGGCTTGTTGCCATGCCAGTCGGTGCTGTGGCAAGCGATTTATACAATCAGACCGGATTGATGGGGCCAATAGAGGTTGAGCCGAACAACAGTGTGATTACCGGCAGCCAGCCGTCAATTACAGGGCTAAGCGCCGGACAGTTTGTAGAAATAGATATGGGCGCGGCTACTCATGGATGCTATATTGCGTCGAACAAGCCGGTTATGGTGTGCTCGTATATGGTATGTACAAATTATACAACATACGGTGGAAACTGGGGTGACCCTGCCATGGGATGGATACCTCCAATAGAGCAGAAGACAAGGGCTGTAGTCGTATCCAGATTTGCAGCAAGCAATTCTAATGTGGACAAACACCGTGCCCTTATTGTTACCGCTACATCAGGAAAAGCATCAACTACGGTAGCTGTTGGCGGCGGCGCTGCCGCTACCATATCAGGGGTAACATGGTATGATAATATAGATGCAGGCCTGTCATACTGCTCTTATACATTGCCGGACGATAATTATTATACCTTCGACAACTCCAACGGATTGGTAGTTGGCGGTTACGGCTTCGGCTCGTATGAATCATATTACTATCTCGGTGGCGCTTCGGCTCGGGTATTGACGGCGCCTCTGCTGATAAACGGCAACTATTCTGACGAGATAATGGGCGACACCTACGGTAGCTGCACCCCCATAACGTTCACCTGCGCCGCCACGACTACCCCCACATCAATAACATGGAAAGTTAACGGCGTTGTGCAGCCCTCATATTCCAACCTCACCACATGGAGCGCCACCCTGCCGGTGAGCGACTACATGATTGAGATGGAAGCCGTTATCGGTACCGATACGTTCACCCAAATCACATGGTTCAGAGTGCGAAGCTGCCCATGATAAACACAATGGAGAAACGGCACAAAAGCTGTGTCGCTTCTCCATTGCAATTGTCTGTTTTAATCACGTATAAAATTCACGTAGCGGGAAAAGGAATATCCATTATATAAGAACGGATGAACACAGCCGCTCTATACACAATAACAATGTATAATATTTTTCACGGTTACGCCTTAAATTCAGAGCACAAATTAGAATGGCCTGATTTTCAGATTTTTAAAGTAAACCGTATCGCCATGGTCCTGTAGCAGGATTGGCGTTTCGTCAGCATTGCCGAAATTGGGGATGTCTTTATACTTGCTGTATGCCACCAGAGCGTTCCACATCTGGCAATTACGCTCATATTCGACCACCTTTGTCCCGTTGAGCCAGTGTTCTACATGGCTGTCGCACACCACAATCATGGCTGTATTATAGCCATTGATGTCGAATTTATTCGGGCCGGCAGGGATGAGGTCATAAAGCGAGCCGACGGTACGGTTGCCTTTTACGCCCTGTTTGGCGTCGGGATGTTTAGCGTCGTCGAGAATCTGAAATTCGCAGCCCAATGCATTGCTGTTAACGAAATACTTGATGCCGCTGTTGGCACCTTCGGTGATTTTGAAGTCGGCAATAAGGATGAAGTTTTTGAACTTTTGTTCAGTAATAATATCGCCACCACCACCGCTCACTTTCAATATACCTTCATCTACGCTCCACCCCTTTTCGGGGAACGAGTTCTGTTTGGGACTGTGCCATCCGGCAGCGGTCTTACCGTCAAAGAGCAGTATCCAGTGCTCCTTCGTTTCGGCGGGCGACAGTGAATTGAGGGCGGTATTAACCGATGGCCAGAATGGAGGATTGCCTGTGTTTTTCTCGGAATCCCCTGCTTTTATATGGATTTGAGAGAGGAAGCTGATATATGTTCCTTCGTTGTTTACCGGAGTGCAATAGGTTGCTACGTCTTTTGTACAGATGCGGATGTTTCGCCAAGCCACTGTTTTGCCTGCGTTTTCAGGGCCGATCTGGTGCACCTGCAGGGCGACGAATCCTTTTGCGTCGGCGTCGTCCCAGAGGTTCGTACAGGGGATGTCGTTGACCCATGTACGAATCATGTTGCCGAGACATTCTATACGGGCGGAGTTCCATTCGCCGCTCTTAAAGGCTCTTTGGGCAGGGGGGTTGATGATGTTCAGCTGATAGAGCCAGCCGCGTCGGGCCTCATCATATACGCTGCCGGAGGTGGGGCTGTCGGGGTCAATCTCGAACTGGTAGCCGTGAACCCGGCCATTGTCATAACTTTTCAGGCTTTTGCTGCGGAACTGTACGCCAGAATTAAGCCCTTTGTCCACTTTAAATTCAAATTCGAGGATGAAATCGCCATAGTCTTTCTCGGTGGCGAGGAACGTGTTTGGGGTTCCGGTTGCGGAGATGCCGGTAATGGCGCCGTCTTTGACGACGAACTCGGCAGTGCCGTTGAGCTTTTTCCAGCCTTTGAGGTTCTTGCCGTTAAACAGCGGCGTCCACTCTTGAGCGCTTACCGCGCCTGCCAGCAGCATGAGCGCTGCAAAAAAGTATAATTTCACATTCATGGTATAATAAATTTTGAACTAAAAATACGTTTTACAAGTTCTTTCACTTCCGTCATAGGCACTTCGCGCCCGAGTTCCTGCTGCAGGGATGTAACGCCGAAAGACAGTCCGCAGGGATTTATGTAGCTGAAATAACGCAGGTCAGTATTGACATTCAGGGCGAATCCGTGCATTGTAACGCCATGGCTGACGCGCACACCGATGGCGCATATTTTCCGCGCCCGGGCGTGAATGTCAGCCTCTATCCAGACGCCAACCGCGCCTGCTTTAAGACCGGCAACTAACCCGTAATGAGCAACGGCTTCAATGACGACCTGTTCGAGCATCTCGATGTAGGTGCGTACCCCGATGCCGAAACGGGCGAGGTCGATAATGGGGTAGCACACCAATTGCCCCGGCCCGTGATATGTTACGTCGCCGCCCCGATTCGTCCGGTAGAAAACGGCGCCAATTTCCCGCATAAACGCTTTGTTAATCAGCATGTTGCTTATGTCGCCGCTTTTACCGAGCGTATAGACGTGCCGATGCTCTGTCAGCAGAACGCTGTTGGCGTTGGCTGCCTGTCCGCAGATGCGCTTTTCGGCCAGAACAGCATCCATTATGCGTTCCTGTTCCGACAGGCAGTCGGCGTAGTCCGTCAGTCCTTTGTCAATAATTTTCAGCAAAGGTTAACTGTTAATCAGTTATTTGTTAATTAAAAGTTTAATAGCTTTAGATGCTTCTTCATAGCCGGGTTTGTCGAGCAGGGCGAACATGTTTTTTTTGTAGGCTTCCACGCCGGGCTGGTCGAAGGGGTTTACGCCGAGCGTATAGCCGCTTAGTCCGCAGGCTTTTTCGAAGAAGTAAATCAGCTGGCCAAGGTAATAGGCATTGAGTTCGGGGATTTCGATGCGCAGGTTCGGGACGCCGCCGTCAACGTGCGCCAAAGCAGTGCCGAGTTCGGCCATCCTGTTGACCGCGTTTACGCGCTTGCCTGCTAAGAAGTTCAGCCCGTCTAAGTTGTCGGAGTCGGCAGGAATGCGCAGGTTATGGGCCGGAGCGCTGATAGAAATCACCGTTTCAAACAGGCGGCGTTCGCCTTCCTGAATATACTGCCCCATTGAGTGCAGGTCAGATGTGTTATCAACGCTGGCGGGGAAAATACCCTTGCCTTCCTTGCCTTCACTCTCGCCATACAGCTGTTTCCACCATTCCGCAAAATAGTGCAGTTTGGGATTGTAGTTAACTAATATTTCGATGATTTTTCCGCTGTGATACAGGACATTACGGACAGCAGCATACTGCATGGGCAGGTTTTTTTCGTAGGGGACGTTCTTGTCTGACGCCTGTTCCATATCCACCGCGCCTTTCACTAAGGCCCGAATGTCTAACCCTGCGACGGCAATAGCCAGCAATCCTACCGGTGTCAATACGGAGTAGCGTCCGCCTATGTCGTCAGAGATGACATAGGTTTTGTATCCTTCCGTGTCGGCGAGTTTGCGGAGGGCGCCTCGTTTGGCGTCGGTTATTGCGATGATGCGGCTTTGGGCTTCATCCTTGCCGTACTTTTCTTCCAAATCCCGTTTCAGCAGGCGGAAAGCGATTGCCGGTTCGGTGGTCGTTCCCGACTTTGAGATAACCGCCATGGCATATTCGCGGTCGCAGAGCAGGTCGCGAAGCTCGGCTAAGTAGTCTTCGCTAAGGTTCTGGCCTGCAAAGAGCACTCTCGGAGTGTTGTAGAAGGGTTTCAGCTGGGCAAAGCTGTCGGAGAGGGCGTCAATGACGGCTTTTGCGCCAAGATAAGAGCCGCCGATTCCGATGACCACAAAAAACTCAATGTCTTTTCTCCGCAGGGCTTTTGCGGTGTTTTCATAATCGGTCAGCTCGGCGTCGGTGATTGACGAGGGCAGGTTTACCCATCCGAGGAAGTCGGCGCCCCGTCCGGTCTTGTCGTGCAACGCGGCGTTGTACTGTTGCAGAGCGGGGGCATACGCCGTAACAGCGTCTTTCGACACAAAGCCGCCGATGCGTTCTAATTGTAAAGCGATGCTTTTCATACTGGTAATACTGTATTTCAAATTGAATTTGCAAAGGTACGAAAAAATCTTGAATCATTGAAGAGCTGCCTGATGCGCAGTAAAAAACAGATGCTACTAATATTCCGGTTAAAGAAGCACATTTTATACCCAAAAACGATTTTTTTTTGTCGGGTGTTTTTCTTTTTCTATTATCTTTGGACGTTTTTTTAGTTTCAACAGTTTTTAATGAAAAAAAGATTAACAGTATTGTTTTTGGGCGCATCGTTATGTGGCCATGCGCAGGAATGGAAGCCCGACATGAAGTTCTACGGCTTTGTGCGGACGGAGTTGTTTGCCGACACCTACAAGGGTATGGATGCCGTGCATGACGCTTACTATCTTTTCCCGCTGTATGCGGGGCAGGATGCCGAGGGTAAAGACATCAACGAGCAGCCGGCGATGACGCTCACCGCCTTAGCGACCCGCATGGGGGTAAACATCAGCGGGCCTGACCTGTTCGGGGCAAAAACCTCTGCCAATATAGAGTGTGATTTTGGCGGTGTAACGCGCATCTATCCGGCGATTATCCGTATTCGTCATGCCAATGTGGTGTTCCGCTGGGAGCAGTCGAAGCTGTTAGTTGGCCAGTATTGGCATCCTTTCAGCGGGGGCTCGTATATGCCCACCGTTGCGGGGCTGAACACGGGGGCGCCGTTTCAGACGTTCAGCAGGGCCCCGCAGGTGCGCTTCGACTGGTATAAAGGCGCCTTCTCCGTGATGCTGGCGGCCGCCTCCGAAACGCAGTTCACATCAAAGGCGCTGGAGACGGCCAGCTATGACCGCACCTCGAATCATGCTATCAGGAATGGCTTGTTGCCCGAAATGGTACTTGCACTGACATACGCCAAAGACGCGCTGGAATTTGGCGCCGGCGGCCAGACCAAACGCATAAAGCCCCGCATGACCACTACCGGCACCGCAGGAACCTATGTCGCCGAAGAGTTCCTCACAACATTCGCGGGGAACGCCTATCTCAGCTATAAAACCAGCAAATTCTCGCTGCTCGCCAAGGGCTACTTCGGTCAGGACCTGTCTCACCTGAGCATCATCGGGGGGTATGGCGTGGCCACCCGTAATGGCAACACCGGCGCCGAAACATATACCCCCTACACCTCGTGGGCAAGCTATATAAACCTCGTTTACGGCACG
Source organism: Bacteroidales bacterium (assembly GCA_031272965.1). GTDB lineage: Bacteria > Bacteroidota > Bacteroidia > Bacteroidales > Prolixibacteraceae > JAISSS01. Next base: position 6,531 of record JAISSS010000071.1, read on the forward strand.
AAACTGCAGGGCAGCCTGCTGGCCGGATACAGTGGGAACCTCGGCACCAAAGACGCCCTCTATGACAGCGGTGCAGGGCCTGTTACCGCCGGATTAACCCCTAACGTTAACAACGTATCCCGCATTTCAGGGTATCTGATATATAATTTCAGCAAAATAAAATTCATAGGTGGTTATGAACTTACGTCCGCAAATTATGGCGTCGGAACCTTTGACTGGAACGACGGCTTATATGCCGACAGCCATGCGGCGGTCAATCACCGCCTGATTTTCACCATGATGTATTCATTCTAATTTTCACAGAACATGTATCTGCATAAAGAAGTAGAAACGCTCAATTCCGACGGGCTGAAGAAGCTACAGGCTGTGCGTCTGCGCGAGACCATTGCTCATGCCATCCGCTCGCCATTCTATAAAAGCCGCAGACTGTCGCCCGACATGATAAAGACTGTGGACGACATCCGCAAAATACCGCTCACCACCAAGCAAGACCTGCGGGATAACTTTCCATACGGGTTTCTGACCGTCCCCAAGGAAGAGGTGGTACGGCTGCACAGTTCAAGCGGCACTACCGGCAACCCTACGGTAGTGTTCCATAATCGGCACGACTTGGACAGCTGGGCGCAGCTCGTAGCCCGTTCGCTCTTTTCCACCGGCGTCCGTCCGTCTGACGTGTTCCAAAACATCTGCGGATACGGGCTGTTTACCGGCGGGCTGGGATTCCAGTATGGCGCAGAGCATCTGGGATGCCTCACCATTCCGGCTGGTGCGGGCAACAGCCTCCGCCAGATAAAACTCATGCGGGACTATGGCACCACCGTAGTACATGCCATCCCCAGCTACCTCGGACGCCTGCGCGACGTCTTTGCAGAAGAGAAACTCGACCCGCGTACCGACACCTCTCTGCGCATATTCGTCATCGGCGCCGAGCCGCATACGGAAGAACAGCGGCGCCGAATCGAAGAAATGTATGGCGTCAAGGCGTTCAACTCATACGGCCTCACCGAAATGAACGGGCCGGGAGTGGCCTTTGAATGTGCCGGACAGACGGGAATGCACCTCTGGGAAGACGCATACCTCGCCGAAATTATCAACCCCGACACGCTGGAGCCTGTACCGGACGGCGAGCTCGGTGAATTAGTGCTGACCACTCTCGACAGGCAGGCCATGCCCCTCATCCGCTACCGCACCCGCGACCTTACCCGTTTTATCCCCGGCGCCTGCCCCTGCGGAAGAACGCACCGCCGCATAGACCGTATCACCGGCCGCAGCGACGACATGTTCATCATCAAGGGCTGCAACGTGTTCCCCATGCAAATCGAAGGAATACTGCTGCGAATCCCCGAAGTAGGCTCCGACTACCGCATAACCCTCGAAGAACTTGATGACAACGACGAAATGCTCGTGGAAGTGGAGGTCAAACCCGACTGGTTCACCGGCGACATCACCCGTTTAGACCGGCTTACCCGTGAAATAACCCGCCAAATACGCGACGAGGTGCTGGTAAAACCCATCGTCAAATTGGTGGAGACCGGCTCTATTCCCAAATCGGAAGGCAAAGCTGTCCGCGTGTTCGATAAACGCCCCTCTTCAAAGGGAATTTAACGCCCAATGACGGTTGCTGATATAATATATGGCGTTCTCCACTGGGCAGCGGAGAACTGGATTGAGCTGGTCGGGGCCGCGCTGGGCGCCGTCTATACAGTGCTTTCTATACGGCAGCACATTCTCACCTGGCCGGTGGGACTGCTAACATCGGCGTTCTATATTGTCATCTTTTTTCAGGCGAAGTTTTACGCCAATATGGGGTTGCAGTTTTACTATCTTGGCGTGAGCATTTACGGGTGGTATTACTGGCTGCACGGGCAGGAAGCGACGCCCGATTCCGGTAGTTCCGGCGCAGCATCCGTGAGCCGCGTTCCCGCTTGGATGTGGCCGCCACTGATAGCAGTAACTGTGATAATATTTGCGGCTATTGCGTGGTTGCGTTTCCACTATGAGGCAGATTCAGGGATGTCTGTATATGCGCTGTATGGCGATGCCTTCACCTTTGCCACCGGCATCACTGCTACCTGGATGCTGGCCAGAAAGTATATCGAGAACTGGCTGCTGTGGATTGTCGCCGATACGGTGGCCGTAGTCCTGTTCATTAATCAGGCGCTGTGGCCTACTGTCGGCCTTTATACCATTTACACGGTGATGGCTGTCGCAGGTTATTTTCAATGGAGACGAAGCCTGTGGAAACAACAATGATAGTCGTTACCGGTCCGGAATCGACGGGCAAAAGCGTATTGAGCGAGCAGCTTGCCCGCTATTACGGCGCCGTTTGGGAACCCGAATATGCGCGACAATACCTGACCGGCAAGTCAAGTTATTGCTATGAAGATGTGGAACACATTGCCCGCGCACAAATTGCCCGCTATCATGAGCTGAGCCGGCGTCAGGGGCTCGTGTTTCTAGATACATGGCTGATAATCACCAGAGTATGGTTTTTGTGGAGTTATAAATACGTTCCCGAATGGCTTGATACGGCGCTGGGGGCATGTAATATAGACCTGTATCTGTTGTGTCGTCCCGATATTCCGTGGGTTCCTGACCCCTTACGCGAAAATGGCGGCGATTCGCGAAAAGAGCTGTTCGATATTTATCGCAACGAGCTGGTAGCACGGCAGTTGCCCTTTGTTGAAGTCGCGGGGCAGGGCGATGCGCGTTTCCAGCTGGCGGTCAGCGAAATACAGCGGCGCTTCGGAACGATGACGTCCAATTAACTGTTAATAATCAAAAAAGGACTGCCGAATGGCAGTCCTTTTCAATGATGAGTTTATTAACAATAATTTTTTACAATACATGATTATTTTTTCTGCTTTTTCCCTTTTTCAGGTGTTGCGGCGGGCTGTGGCTGCGGCGCTATGTAGGGCTTTTGCAGTTGGGCATTGTCATTATGTACCACTTCGAGTTCTTCAAACAGGATTGCCTCCGGCACGATGAACGACATTGTGATGACGGACACAATATTATCGATATAGTCTGTATCGGAAGCGCCCAGCACCCGTTTATAGGATTTCATGGTGTAGTCGGGGAATCGGACGCCGCGTACCAGCTCTTCGTGCCCGTCAGACACATAGATACGATAAACTTCGGAGGGATAGCGTCTGACGATATACGCATATTCATAATCCTCTTCTTTTGCCGCGGCCAGCAGCATCTTTTTAAGGCTGTCTGTCGGGAAAGTTTTTGTGGAACTCAGACGGGCGACGCCCGGATAGATAGCTGTTCCATACGAACTAAGTCGCCGCATGTGGCCATTGCTGTGCTGGAACTTGCGGGTAGGCGTCCGTCCGTTGAGCATCCCCCGCAATACGCCATTCTCAACTAATACTTCTTCTGCTTTCGGCGCTACCCCCTGCGCATCTACAGGGAAATAACCGACTAATTTCTCACCCTTATAAGATTGAGTGCCGGACATCGAGGTAACGCTCAGGTCTCTGGAAATGATTTTCTTGTCCTTCATAACTTCGAGTGTATTTCCGCCACCGAAGTTCGACAGCAGCGGTTTGCGGACAGCCCGAAGGCTGTTGGCACTGTTGAAGAAAAGGCTGAGAAACGTCTGGCTGACGGCGCTGCGTTCAAACAGCACAGGGCCGGCGTATGCCTCGTTCTTGATGGTCGGCGCCTTGCAGGAACTGATGAATTTCGAGATTACAACTTCGCAGGTATCTATAAATTTCTCCAGAGTGGGGATTTTCTCGAAGTCGGTATGTGAGATACCAAAAGAGTTCGACATAGACATGCCGTCGTCAGCCAATGCGCTCATGGTCATACTTACCGAGTGTATCACAGAGGGGATAGCTAATTTCGTTCCTTCCGTATTATATGTGTAAGTCATAATAGTATTGACTTGGGCAGATACTGACGAGCTCACGATTTCGGGGTATTTATTCACTGTTTCGGATGCTTTCGCGACATAATTTTCCCAATATTTCTTGTCGAAATTGGCTGTGGCAGGCGGGAGTATCACCTGAACAGGGGGGGTTTGTTCCATTTCCGGCAGGTTCAGGTCTTCGTCGTCGATTTTCTGGCGGGCAATAGCGGCGAGTTTGGCCTCGTAGCTTTCTGCGGCGTTCTTATAGAGCAGGTCCATGTCCCGCCATATTCCCGTTTCGATGTCAACAGCCGTGTTATCAAGCGGAATGCGGCTTTGCATGGAGGAGGGGTCGTTGGCGCGGCTGTAGTCGCCCACCAATATCGTGGGATTGCCGAAGCGCTGGGTATATTCCTGCTCGTTGACTATCGAACCAAGCGAGGCCGAAACAGACAGCACTTTTGTATCGACCACTGTATAGTCGATGAAGAAGGGGGGGCGCATATTTTTTATCCGCAGGCTGTCCATACTGCGGGTAACTTCTTTCTGTATTGCCGACAGGATAGCGTCAGTATCGGTTTGTGCCGCGGCGTTGCCCGCAATCAGCAGGGACAGGGCGATAATAGATATTTTTATTCTTGCGTACATGATGTTCTGTTTTTTGTAGTACAATTAATGTTCGTGAGGGCGTTTCAACATGGGAGGCTGGGTCTGCGATTTGGCTTTCCGCTGGGTTTCAATCATTTTTATATAGAGTGTAGGGGCGACACATGATTGGGGAATCCAGCCCGATTCGGCGCCGCACTGACCGTTGAAGGCGTCGTATTCGGTGCCGCAGGCGGCAATCTGCGAGAAGATTGACAGCGGGGTTCCTACCAGGTCAACGCCGCGCACTAATTCGTCGGGGCGACCATCGGCATAGATGCGGTACACCACTAAGGGCATCACGTTGAAGGCGTTGGGCTGATAGCGGCCTGTTTGGGTGAAGCCGCCTTCCACCAGTCCGAAGATATAGCCATAGTCCCTGTTTTCCGCTTTCAGCTGCTCGCGGAGCATATCCCGCAGTTGGGCGTCGGTTTTGGGCGCTGACGATTCTATGACCAGATTCGACTGACGGCTGAAGCAGTCGTAGTCGATATTTGCGCGTCCGTGGCCGTTAGAATTGGAGAATCCGGTGATAGGTGTCCGGCTCATGAGGAAGGCGTTAAGGACGCCATCCTTCACGATGTCAACGCGCTGGCCGCGTACCCCTTCGTCGTCGAAGACGTAACCGCCGTTCATCTCAATGCCCTTGTAGGCTTTCAGCTGCGGGGCGTAATAGAGGCTCATGTCTTCGGGCAATATTTTTTGCCCCACCTTTGTTTTAAAGGTCTGGGCGTCGGCTTCCTGCTTCAGGCGGGCGCCCTCTACGCGGTGTCCGAAGATTTCGTGGAAGAATACGCCGGTAGCGCCCGCGGTCATTAGCGCCGGGCCGGAATAGGATTCTGCGATGGGCGCGTTCTTCAAGGCAGTGAGCAGGGCGCTCAACTCGGCAATATCTTTGGCTACCTGCGCATCGGAGGGTACCCCTTTCAGGGTACGCGACCAGTAGGTCTTGTAGAGCGGCAGTTGCATGCCGTCGTCGGCCATTGTTGAAGCGGATACCTGTAGCCGGTAGTGGTGGTCGTTTTCCGCGATTTCGGCGCCTTCGGTATCCACAAAGTATCTGCGTACCAGCTCCACTTCGAGCGAGATATTGCTGTTCAGGATGTCCTGATTGGCAGCCAGAATAGCCCCGTATTTTTTGAGGCGTTTTTTCCATTCCGCACTGTTGAACTTAAGTTCGGAAAATTGCATGGCCGGTTCGATATATTTTTCCCGCTTTTCGTGGGAGAAGTCGTCAGACAGGTCTTCTGCGGCCACCTTCACTGCCACATTGGCTTTCACGTTCTCAAAACGGGTCAAAGCATCCTTGTAATGGGAATCGGTTGCCCGCCATATCGCGTTCTGCACCGACAGAGGAATGTCAGTGAGCGGGAGTTGCATGGAGTTGTCGAATTTACCGGAGCCGCCGCGTTCACGCAGCTCACGGGTGTTGTCCATCTCATAACTGCCAACCCGCACGTCCGTGTTGAGATGGCGGTTGTGCGAGGTCCGCTCGTCAACCAATCCCCCGAAAGAATATGACAGGTTTGTAACATGCGTATCCCTTACACGATAGCTGATGTAATAGGCCGGAACCGGCTGCGCTTTAAATGCCTCAAAGTTCCGGTTAATTTCTCCTTTCATGATGTCCACCAGCTTATCCTGCGCCGACATAGCACCGGATACTGCAAACATCAAAAACAATAAAAACTTTGTTTTAACCATGATGCTGTATTTTAATTTATTTAGCCACAAAAATAATAAAAAGAAATATCCGTCCAATAAAATGCCGATTTTTTTCTGTCCGGCACTGTATATTTATCAAGAATCTTCAGCAATAAGCCGGTTAGCAGTACTATTGCCCCCCGTAAATTTAGAAATCGTTCATATTTCAATCAAGTCGTTATTTATAACACACTTATAATCAAGATATTATAAAATTTCATAATAATTTAACATAAAATTTTACGGCTATTAGAAAAAAAATGTGTTACTTGGTCATATTAATAATTAAAGAAAGGATTTAAAAATGAGTTTTGAATTACCTGCGTTACCATACGCAAAAGATGCGCTTGAGCCGTATATCAGCGCAAAGACGCTGGAATTTCACTACGGCAAGCATCATCAGACCTATGTTACCAATCTCAACAATCTGGTAGCGGGCAGTAAATATGGAGAGGCCTCGCTGGAGACGCTCATCCGTGAGGCCGACGGTGGCATATATAACAACGCTGCTCAGGTATGGAACCATACGTTCTATTTTGAGCAGTTCTCGGCGACACCGTCCACAGCCCCCACCGGCAAGCTGAAGGAAGCTATCGCCGCTGCCTCATTCGGTTTTGTTGACGTCTTCGTGGAAGCGTTCAACAAGGCGGCCGCAACATTGTTTGGCTCCGGCTGGGTATGGCTGGCCAAAACCGCCGACAGCCAGCTGGCAATCATCCAGAGCAGCAATGCAGGGAATCCGTTGCGCGACGGCGCCACGCCTCTGCTGACCATCGACCTCTGGGAACATGCCTACTATCTGGACAAGCAGAACGCACGGGCCAAATACATCGAAGACTTCTGGAAAATATTGGACTGGAAAGTCATTGAGAATCGCTTCGCATAGGCAACAGTATATCGGCACATGATGTGGATGCAGGGGTGAGACGGGCAGCTCCGTCTTTACAATTCCCCTGCACTGCTTCCATATCATTTGGGGCAGGTATCGGGGCAGGAACAGAACAGGTCGGCAGGGAAAACGATGCCCGCGTCTGCTCGTGCTGCGCATAATACTTGTATGACATTTCTACAGTGCCTCAGGCGGGCTTCATATTCGGCAGTGGCGTCCGGCCGGAGCAGATGTACAGCCTCCAACAGTGTCAGCAGGAAGTTATCGCTTTCCGACTGCCCGCCTCCGGTCAGCTGTTGCGCGTTCTTGAGCAGACGCACATTATGCAGTATCGACGGCGGCGAGGCAGAGAACGCAGTATCACGTTCGCCACACAGAGCAACACGGGGAGGCAGTTCAAAGTTCTTGCCGCACAGCATGTTAACAGTAAACCCGTCGTATGTCAGACACAAGGCTCCGGCGCTGTCAACGCCCGAAGACATCATGTTGCAGCGATAGGATACCATACGCGGCAATCCGAACAGCCCCACTGCCAGATGGACGCCATACACACCGAGGTCATAGAGGGCGCCCCCTGAAAATTCCGCCGTAAAAACGTTGGGCTTTTGCCCCTCCAACCACGCATTGTATTTGCGCGAATATTTGCAGAAAGATATGTCCACCCACCGCAGGGCGCCGAGTTGAGGCAGACAGTTACGAAGAGCAGAGAATCCGGACGAGGATAGCGTCCGCGTGATTTCTATGAGGCGGCAGCCCGCACGGGCGGCAGTAGCGCTCAGCACATCAAATTCGTGCAGAGTTGATACTAACGGCTTCTCAACAAGGACATGCTTGCCCGCTGTCAGCGCCTCACGCGCCGCCTCAAAATGCAACCCGTTGGGCAGCCCGATATAGACCACATCAACGTCGCTGGCATTAACTGTCGCGTATGTATCGCACGAATGTTCAATATTATAACTCCTTGCAAAGGCCGCGGCTTTGGCGATGTCGCGATTGTAAACGTGAGTTATCCTGAAATCAGACGCTTTTGCTACATTCTGCACAAATTCATGGCTTATATCACCGGTTCCTAAAATTGCTGTTCTCAACATGCTCACAAGATATTATTATTTTCGCAATACAAAAAATGTTTAAAAGGCGATGCAAAGATACAAAAAATATCACGCTGCCATACTTATCCCGACTATTCGTCGGACATTGGATACCGGTATCTGGCATCCGGATTGGGTTATGTAAACACAAGTTCTTTTACGAGTTCCTGATTCACGACGGAATTCAGCTGTCGGCGGATGTTTTCGCGGTTCATGAGCAGCTCGTTACGTGCTACCGGCGATGACATCTTCACAAACAGAGTTCCATTACGGAGACTCAGGTGCTTGGTACGGTCGGCGCATCCGGCGCCCACTACGGCCTGCCATGATGCCATCAGTTCGGTTTCGACGGCCTTTTTTTCCAGCTTCTGTTCGTGCATGAAGCGCTGGAGCACCGTGCTGATTGATTCCGTATTAGTTCTGCGCATGAACGACCTCCTTTACTGTTCCCGCCGCGACGACGAAAAACTTCGCGGCAGAGGTGATTTCCCGAATGATACCGTCCAAATGCTCGCGATTGGTGTCGGTTATGAATATCTGTCCGAAATGGGCGTCTTCCACTAATTGTACAATAGCCCTGACCCGGTTGGCATCTAACTTGTCGAAGATGTCGTCGAGCAACAGGATTGGCGACTGCCCCGACTGCCGCCGGATGAAGTCAAACTGCGCGAGTTTCAGCGCCACCAAATAGGTCTTTTTTTGCCCTTCCGACCCCAGCTTGCGGATGGGGAATCCGTCAAGTTCAAAGCGCACATCGTCTTTATGAATCCCCACAGTAGTGTGCTGCAATAAGAGGTCTTTGGAGTAACTGGCTTTCAGTAGCCCCGCGAAATCGCCCGCCAGCAGTGGCGATTCAAAAAGCATGCAGGTTGGCTCGTTGCCACCTGAAATCAACTCATAGTATGTCTGAAATACGGGCTGAAAATCGCGCAGGAACTCAATACGCCGTTCCGAAATCACGCGACCATGCAATGTCATTTGCTCGTCCCATACCTCCACCATATCGTATGGCACGGCCTGACCTTCAAATTGCTTCAACAGCTTGTTGCGCTGCTGTAATGCACGGTTGTAACGAATAAGATGCACAAGATATTCCGCATCGTATTGCGAAATCAGCCCGTCAATAAAGCGGCGCCGCCCGTCGCTGCCCCCGGTAATCAGCTCAATGTCTGATGGAGTAACAACCACTAAAGGCAACAACCCGATATGCTCGGCCAGCTTCCTGTACAGCTTCCTGTTACGCCGGAAATTCTTCTTCTCGCCGTTCTTCAGCCCGCATGAAATATGCTCTTCCTGCTCGTCGCGCATATAATCGCCCTGAATGACAAAAAAATCCCGCCCCCGTGTAATGTTCTGATAATCAATAGAGTTCAGAAAACTTTTACAAAACGACAGATAATAGACCGCATCCATGAGATTGGTCTTCCCTACCCCATTGTTACCGATAAAGCAATTGATGCCTGGAGAGAGCTGTAAATCAACCTCTTCCAGATTCTTAAAATTAATCAACGACAGATGGTGCAAATACATGACAGTTATTTATTGTGCAAATATAATGAAAAAAGCTGTAGCTCTGTACATATTTCTGAAAAAACCGGCGCCGAAGGCGATACATAGGGGCGGAAAAAGTAATTTTTTGTGAGGGTTGCTGTTTATATCATTTTTCTTTGTACCTTTGCATCCGAAGTGTAAAGACAGCAATATGGCCAGATATTTAGACCCACGCAGTGATTTAGTATTCAAGCGGGTGTTCGGCGAGCATCCCGATTTGGCGAAGAGCTTTCTCAACGCCCTGATGCCGCTGCCCCCGAACCGGCAAATAGTAGAGATAGACTATCTGCCCTCTGAGATGGTGCCCACCGACGCAATGCAGAAACGCAACTCTATCGTTGACGTACGCTGCACCGACAATTATGGACGGCAGTTCATCATAGAGATGCAGATGTATTGGACGCCGGGCTTCATACAACGCTTAGTGCTCAATGCCTCGAAAGCATACACCCGTCAGGATTACGAGTCGGGGGCTTATAAAATGCTCAAGCCTGTTTATGCCTTGGCCATTCTGAACGAGAACTTTGAAGAAGAGACGGAAGAATTCTATCACCTCTTCGAAATCATTAATCGCAACAATCCTAACGAGAAGATAGGCGAGATGGAGTTCGTCTTTGTGGAGTTGCTCAAATTCAAGCCTAAGACGGTGGCAGAGAAGAATATGATGGTCTTATGGCTGCGTTTCCTAAAAGAGACACACGGCGAACATGAGATGCCGCCGGAGCTGACAGAAAACCCTGACATCAAAAAAGCGCTTGATTTATGCCGCGAAGTAGCTTTTACGCGGGCAGAGCTTTTCGCTTACGAAGAGTTTTGGGATTCCGTATGGTCTGAAAAGACGCTCATGGAAGGCAAATACGAATTGGGCATGGAGAAAGGTATGGCAGAAGGTCGTGCAAAGGGCTTGGCAGAAGGTCGTGCGAAGGGCTTGGCAGAAGGTCGCGCAGAAGGCCGCGCAGAAGGCGAAAAAACGAAAGCGTTGGAAATAGCCCGCAAGTTACAGTTAGCCGGAATACCTGTGGAACAGATAACATCAATAACAGGGCTGTCGGAAGAGGAAATCGTAAAACAAGCTGTAATCGGCGGGGAGCCTGCGTAAGGACGCAACTCTGCACCGTAAAACTGCGCATAAGCAAGCGCCCCGCTTCCACTCTTGGAAGTCAGGGCGCTAAGGATTATGTAAAATTGATTAACGTGTACGATTTACGTGAGAATATAATTTCCGGCAAGTTTAGTGTATGCTTCGACCTGCTGTTTTTCCCATTCGGCATCGCGGCCGAGTTCACGGGACATGACCCCGGCAACGACAGGGGCTATCCTGACGCTTTCGCGGGCGTCGAGCAACAGGGCGCGTGTGCGTCGTGCGAGGACGTCCTCCACAGTCCTGGCCATTTCATGACGCACGGCCCACACTATCTGCACCTTCTTGATGTTCAGTTCGTTGCTGACAATAGTGCCAAGTTCCGGCTTTTCGGCGATGAGGGTTTGCAATGCTGCCCTGTCCGAGCCATACCATGCCAGCGGGTCGTCATTTGGTGCGCAGCTTTCGGCCCCGTGAATCGCCAGATGTTCAGTACCGGTCTTTACAGCAGGCAGTCCGCATACTTCGGCGAGTTTATCGATGGCGTCCTCGGCCATTTGACGGTAGGTTGTCCATTTTCCGCCGATAACGGTTACTAAGTTCGAGTCTGATACCACGATTTTGTGGCCGCGAGAAATTTCCTTTGTTCGCTGTTGCCCCTTTTGAGGTGCGGCTAACGGGCGCAGTCCTGCGAAGACGCTTTTCACGTCAGCACGGGTGGGGGGCTTTTGCAGGAATCGGCTCACCGTTTCGAGGATGAACGTTACTTCTTCATCAATGGGTTTGGGTTCCAATTCCACGTGCTCTTTCAGCACATCGGTAGTACCAACCACCACGCGGTCGTGCCATGGTATGGCAAACAACACCCGTCCATCACTGGTTTTTGGTATCATAATGGCATGAGCTCCGGGCAAGAACTCCTTGCCCAGCACGATGTGGATGCCCTGACTGGGCCTGACAAGCTCGCCGGTTGTCGTATTATCCATCTTCACAATATCGTTTACGAACACGCCGGTTGCGTTTAGCACTGCTTTTGCGCGGATAGCAAATTCTTCACCGCTCTCATGGTCTTTCGTTTTGACGCCTGCAATTTTTCCTTCGCTGTTTTTCAGCAGACCTGTAACTGCCATGTAGTTGAGCAGCGTCCCGCCTTGTTCCATGGCGGTCTGGGCCAGGTTGATGGCGAGGCGGGAATCGTCAAACTGTCCGTCATGATAGAGAACACCGCCACGCAATTTAGCGCTGTTCAGGGTGGGGATTTTTTCCAGTGTTGTTTGCCGTGTACAGGGCAGCGAGCGTCCGAATCCCAGCCGCCCGGCCATCAGGTCATAGACTGTCAGTCCGCAAGTATAGTAGAGCCGTTCCCACCATCGGTATGCGGGAATAATGAACCGCAGGTCTTTCACTAAATGCGGGGCGTTTTGATGCAGCCGCCCGCGTTCGCGCAGAGCTTCCCGCACCAACCCTATGTAGCCCTGTGCCAGATAACGCACCCCGCCGTGTACCAGCTTGGTGCTGCGGCTGGACGTCCCCTTGGTAAAATCCGACTGCTCCATCAGCAACGTGCGGAATCCGCGCGTCTGGGCGTCAATTGCGGCGCCCAAACCGGATGCCCCGCCACCGATGACAACCACATCCCATTCTGATACGCGCCGAATTTCGTTTAATCCTATTTCTCTATCTAAATACATACCTGCCTGCTTTCTTATCGAAACTGTTTAATTTTCATTTTGTACCACAAAAATAGAGATTGTTTTCATACCTGCAATAACTTTTTTGTTTCTTCTCAAAAAAATTAATATTGTACAGTCAATGTAAACTTTTATGTTACTCAAAGCTCTTTTCGTATTTTTTTTATTGAATAACGCGGACAAAGCTGCTTTATTTCGTACCTTTGCGGCAATCAAAAAAATTACAGGATGAGAAGATTGTTTGTCATATTGTTGAGTGCTGCGCTGTTACACGGCGGCCTCATGTTTGCGCAGGACGGCTACGGCTTTACTGACGTGAAAGTATTACCGGTAACCCCTGTGAAAGACCAGAACCGGTCCGGTACATGCTGGGCATTTTCGGGAATTGGCTTCCTCGAAGCGGAAATGTTGCGCAAAGGCAAGCCGGAAGTTGACCTTTCAGAGATGTTCATTGTTTGGCATACCTATATGGAAAAAGCCGAAAAGACGGTGCGCATGCACGGGCATCTAAACTTTAGCGGCGGCGGCGCTTTCCACGACGTTACCGAAATGATTAAAAAATATGGCATCGTGCCGGAACAGGTCTATACCGGCCTCAACTATGGCGAAGAGAAGCACGTGCACGGCGAACTCGACGAGCTGATGAAGACAAATGTCGAGGCTATCGTGGAAAACAAGAACCGCAAACTCAGCCCTGTCTGGAAAACACCGGTTCAGGGAATCCTTGACGCTTACCTCGGCGAAATCCCCCAATCTTTTGACTATCAGGGCAAAACATATACCCCGCAGCAGTTCGCCAAAGATTATGTAGGACTTAACATGGACGACTATGTGGAGATTTCCTCCTTCACTCACCACCCTTTCTACGAGAAGTTCATCCTCGAAATCCCCGACAATTGGATGTGGGGCGCCATGTATAATGTGCCAATAGATGAACTCATGGCCATTATTGACAATGCTATTGATAAAGGCTATCCCGTAGCCTGGGCATCCGACGTGAGCGAGCGCGGCTTCAACACCTCTGCCGTCGGAATAGCTATCGTCCCCGATGCTGACATCGCCGAAATGTCGGACGCCGAAATCGCCAAATGGGAAACCCTCACAGCTGCTCAGAAAGAAAACGAATTATACAAGTTCGACAAGCCGCGGAAAGAAAAAAATATTGACCAGCAAATGCGGCAGGAAGCTTTCGACAACTACCAGACCACCGACGACCATGGTATGATAATCTTCGGAACCGCAACCGACAGGGACGGCGGCCACTATTATAAGGTAAAGAACTCGTGGGGACCATACAATGCCCGTAACGGATGCTTCTATGCCTCGAAAGCTTTCGTGCGCTACAAAACCATGGATATTATGGTGCATAAAGACGCCATCCCGAAAAACATACGTAAAAAGCTGAAAATTGACTGATTCCTTACTTCCTCTGTAAAATAAAAAATCGGGTTATCCGTCTTATACAGTATGGAGAGAGTACATGAACATGCGATAGTCGCTTCTGCACATTTCAGTGTTGCAGATGTCGTCCGTGAATACGGGCAGCGCCTGCGGGCCTTCATCGGGCGTCGGGTACGGCAAAAGGAAGATGCGGAAGACATTCTTCAGGATGTCTATGAGCAATTAGCCGAAGCCGACCTGATGATGAGACCTATAGACATGCTGGCCGCGTGGCTGTTTACGGTTGCGCGTAACCGCATTACCGACATGTACCGCAAGAAGAAGCCGGAACCGGCGCCGGAGTTCGGCGCCGATACGCCTGCGGTAGCATGGCTGCCCGACAGCGCCACGCCGGAAACGGAATATATGCGTACCGCCTTCCGCGAGCAGTTTGACGCGGCGCTGGCATCGCTGCCCCCGAACAGCGCGAGGTGTTCGTGAAAACCGAACTCAACGGCCAGACATTCAGAGAACTTGCCGCCGACACAGGCATCCCCCTCAACACCCTGCTGTCGCGCAAGCGGTATGCTGTTATCGCCTTGCGCCGCTGGATGCGTACCCTCCACGACGACTATTATTATTAACCCTTAAAATCAGTTCATTATGTATCATTATCATCCGCAGAAGAGGTATATTCCTCTCTTTATGCTGGCAGTCGTGCTGTTGGTAACACTAATTGCCATGCTGTTGTGGAACAGGCTTATGCCTGCGCTGTTTGGAGCGCCTTCGCTGTCGTATTTCCAGACGCTGGGACTGCTGGTACTGGCCCGCCTGTTTGTAGGACTGAAAGTTCCGCCGCCACACCCGCATCGGCACTTCGACTGTTGCCCCGAAGAGCGCAAGCCCGAATAAGTCCAACGACATTCGGCATCATGCCATATCATAAGCATGCCGAAAATACGCCCTAAACGCAGCCTCACACATTGAGACTGCCGGTGCATCTTATAGCAGTGCGATTCCTCCGCGGTTTAGAACAGGTCTTTCTTGCGAATGACCACATAGCCGATAAATGCCATCAATATTGAAACTATGGTCAATACCGGAAATGCCCATCTCCAGTCTTCAAAGTAGTTTATAACGTTCATGCCATAGAAACTTGCCACTAATGTGGGTATCATCAATATAATTGATATGGATGTAAGCTGTTTCATCATGGCATTGAGGTTATTTGAAATGACCGAAGAGAACATGTCGAGGGTTCCGTTGAGGATGTCTGCATAGATTTGGGCGACGTCAAGCGCCTGCTTGTTCTCGATGAAGGCATCTTCGAGCAGGTCTTCGTCTTTTTCATCCAAGTTCATTTTAACATGTGTGCGGAACCGTGCCATTACTATTTCGTTTGATTTCAACGACGTGATAAAATAGACGAGGCATTTCTGGATATGCAGCAGGCTGTTGAGCTTGTCGTTATGAATTGCGCCCTGCAATTCATGCTCTATCAGGGAAATCTGGTGATTTATATTTTTGAGATATGCCTGATAGGTATTGCAGCAACGCAGCATCAGCCGGAATATGAAGTTCCACAGGTCTGTAACGGGCGACTTGTATATGGTTGGCTGGTCCACCGGCAATACGTCATTAATACGCGAGCAGATACTGACGGTCATGCCTCCGATACGGATAATCCCCAATGGCACAGTGATATACAGCAGGTCTTCACTCTCCACCGGAATACGGAAGATGATAACCCACCAATCATCGTCGGCCTCATAACGCGGGCGCTCGTCTGCGTCCAAGATGTCGCGGATAATGTCCGGCTGTATGTTGAACTCGTCCTGCAGTCGGGTAATTTCCGTGTCGGTGGGACTGACCACATTAATCCAGCACCCCCGCTCTGCCTCTTCTATTTCGGTGTAGCCGCCAAATGTCTTATAAATATTTATCATATCCGGTCGTGTATTTTGAAACGGATTGCAAAATTACAAATAATTTTTTGATTTACGGGCTAAAATGTCGGCAATATTCCGAAAAAACACTAACTTTGCACCCGTTTAAAGTCATTAAAAGCAATTAGGATAGGATGAGATTCAGAATATTATTGCCGTTCCTTCTGGTGGCGCAGGTTGCCGCCGCCCAGTTGAACATTAACAATTTCATCAGGGTAGGACAGATACGGATTCAGACGGGGAACTATGTTGGCGCGATAGAGAACTTCAATATCGTCATAAAGTTTCGTCCCGGCCTGCCGGAGCCGTATTTTTTCCGCGGGCTGGCAAAACACCAGCTGGAAGACTTCCGCGGCGCCATTGCCGACTATGATGAGGCGCTGAAAATAAAGCCCTATTTTCCGGATGCGTACATCAACCGCGGGCTGGCGAAGTTGGAACTTAACGACTATGAGGAGGCCATCGCCGACTACGACCGCGCCCTGGAAATATCCCCGCGCAATGCCGGAATATATAATAACCGCGGTATCGCCAAGCTGTCGCTCAAGGATATTGACGGCGCCATTGCCGACTATAACAAGGCCCTGGAAATCAGTCCGAATCTCATCAATGCCTATATAAACCGCAGTAACGCATACCTTATAAAAGGCGACATACGGAACGCCATCCGCGACCTGAACCGCGTCATCATTATCCGCCCTCAATTTGCGGGGGCCTATCTGCTGCGCGGATTAGCCCGCTTCCAGCTCGATGATATGGCCGCCGCCCTGCGCGACTTCGACCAGACAATCCGCTTCGACGCGAAAAATGCTTACGCATACAACAACAGAGGAATTGTCAAGCAACGTCTCGAAGACCTCGAAGGCGCAATTCAGGACTACAACATCGCCCTGAAACTCGACCCCACATTAGCCAATGCCTACTTTAACCGCGGTATAGCCAAAGAAAGTCTGAACCGCACGGACTATGAGGCCGACTATCAGTTTGCCATGCGCCTCGACCCGAAGCTCGACATCCGCCGCTACCGCCCTGAAACACCCCAGGAACGCTACCGCCGCCAAATGGCGCAGAAAAATCAGAATTCCCCAAATCCTCCCACCCAACCGGCAACCATACTGCCGGCCGATTCCACGCAACAGGCAGAAGCCGATTCTATCGCCCAGCAGCGCCGTCAGCGCCGATTCCGCCTCGCCTTAGCTGACACCCGAAACATACCCGGACCGGACGACGACGAAGCTGACCCTGACGACGGCCAAATCCAGAACCGCAACGTAATCATAGAACTGCAAAACGTATTCACATTAGCCTCGTTCAGCCGCGAATCGCCTGACTATGAACGGCTTCAATACTTCAGCATGTTATTGGAAGACCTCAATCGCTCCAACAACTACGCGCCGCTGATTACCGTAACCAACCAGCCCACCGACGAGTTCACCGAATCTTTCGGAGAAAATGTCGCCGTCTTTACCGACAACATCGCCCGAAAACCAACGCTGAAAGACTACCTCTGCCGCGGCCTGTTTTATAATCTGCTGGGGCGTTACAACGAGGCTTTAGCCGACCTGAACGCGGTCATCGACAACAATAAGCAGAGCCTGCTGGCCTACTTCACCCGCGCCAACACCCGTCTGAATATGGTGAAAATGATTGAAGCAGTACCCGAAATCGCCGAAAATATGACCATCACAATGGACGGCAACGGTAACAACTTCGTGCCGGCTTCTCCGAACAGGGAAGAACTTATTGATTATCAGTATATTCTACAGGACTTGGCAACTTGCATAGAACTTATGCCCGATTTCGCATTCTCCTGGTACAACAGGGCATATATTTATTGCAAACTCGGCAAATACGAGGAAGCGTTAGACGACCTGACCGTCGCCATTAAAAAGCAGGCCGATTTTGCGGAAGCCTATTTTAACCGCGGCCTGATACACATCTTCATGGACGACACCGACGCAGGCGCCCTCGACCTCAGCAAAGCCGGAGAACTCGGCATCCAGGACGCCTACAACGTGATAAAACGATTCTGCAATTAACAGCTAAAAATAGCTGAACGGGGCAAGGAATGTATTTAAGAAAAACGGGGTAAAAAAAACTGGGAGAAGAGAAAAATGAGGGAAGTGATGAGATGCTACAACCCCAAGGGGAGCGTCGCACAGCCGTAGCCGCGCTTAGGTCATCCTTCCCTCTCCCGATATTTATTATAATCATATCATACTTCAAAGATAAATCTAAAAACAATACAAAAATCAATTGCAATTATTTTTTTCTCGAACATTTAATATTTTATTAATATAAAACACAAAACAACCGAGTATTTATTCGGTTATTAACCTTAAATAAACATTCTACACTATTGTGTAATTATCTCAATATTCTTCAGCAGAGTTGTAAGAGAATCGCGCAGGGCGGTGAACTGTGGCATGTTGGCCTCAGATACCGGCTCTACCGGAGGCGATTCCAGCTTGAGCGGGTTAATGGGCTTGCCATCGCGATAGACGCGGAAGTCCAAATGCGGGCCGGTAGCCAGTCCGGTGCTGCCCACATAGCCGATTTCCTGTCCCTGGCGGACGCGCGTCCCCACGGCGATGCCTTTAGCAAAGCCCCGCAGGTGCATATATGAGGTCATGTAAACCGAATTATGCTTGATTTTCAGGTAATTACCACCGCCTCCCGCCTGATAGGCTTTAGCCACTACCAGTCCGTCGCCGATGGATACCACCGGTGTTCCCGCGGGCGCAGCATAATCGATGCCATGATGCGGACGGTAATATTTAAGTACCGGATGATAGCGGCTGTTCGAGAAAAATGAACTTATGCGCGAATACTGTAGCGGGGCTTTCAAAAACGCCTTCTTCAAGCTCTGGCCATTATGGTCATAATAGCTCACCACACTGTCCTGCTCAAAAGGGAATGCAAAATAGGCTGTTCCGGCATGTTCAAACAGACATGCCAGAATGTTGATATTGTTGGTCGATACGCTGTCCACAAAACTCTCCTCGTAAATCACGCGAAAGCTGTCGTCTTTCTGGATGCCGAAGAAGTCTATTGCCCAGGCATAAATATCCGACATGTCGAGCGCTAACTGGGGGTTCAGGCCGTTATCTTTCATGGCGTTCCACAGCGATGAGCTGATAGTTCCCGATGCGGTTAACTGTCGCCGGTCAACCGGCTTCTGGTGCCGGGTTGACCACACGCTGTCGCCAAAATGGTACATCACATAATCAACCTTGTCAATCTCATAGATGAAATAAGCCAGCGTACTGTCGCCGTTCAAGAACGCGAAATAGTTGTGGCCGGCAAGAAGCCTGCGCACGTTGAACACCGAATCGCTGGCAATAGTGGCAATAGCCGCCTGCGTGATGCCGTATCGGTGCAGGATATCGGACAGGCTTTCGCGGTTGCGCACCGCATCCTCCTGAATGATGAACGAATCAACAGGAACCCCGAACTTCAACACCGGTTCAGGGATTACAAGCGCATCCGGCACTACAGGCTCCGCATAGTCCACGCCGCCGGAAAGCAGGAACTTCCTGACGCCAAAAATGGCGCCCGAAACAGCAATTACGCCAACGATGGCCCACAATGTTATGTTCTTTATCTTCCTCATATTTATTGATATTTATATTTTTATATTTTCAAAACCTTTCCCGTAAACGCCCATTACGCTGCCCATCGAGATGAAAGCGTCCGGGTCCAATTCCTTGATTTTGCGGAATATCATACCCGTTTCCCGCTTCCTGACTACGGTCATCACCACTTTCACATCTTCCTTGGTGTACCAGCCTTTCCCGTCGAGCACGGTGGCGCCGCGTCCGAGACCATGATTGATAAAGTCGGCAATCTCGCCATAGCTCTTTGAGAATATGAAAATCTGGGCAGAAGCATTGGACCCGCTCAAAAAAGCATCAATAGAGTATGATACGACCCACATGGTAACGTAACTATATACTAATTTGGGTATCGAATGTAGCACAAACCAGCTTGAGGCGATGATAATGACGTCGCAGCTGAGAATAATACGTCCGGGACTGATGTTCCTGTATTTGGTAATAATCATGGCGATGATGTCGGTGCCGCCGGTACTGCCGCCACGCAAGAAGATGATGCCGATACCGGCGCCCCCCATAATGCCCCCAAGTATGGCCGCCAAAAAAGTGTCGTCAATCAGCGGTTCCTTAACGATGCCAGTGGTTACGGAAAACAGCGCTGTAGCAAGCCCCATACTGAACAGCGTTTTGATGCCGAAACTGGCGCCTAACTTCTTCACAGCAATGACCACAAGCACCGAATTGATGGCAAAATAGGTAATACCGACAGGAATCTTCATGCCATAGAACAGCAATACCGACACCCCGCTGATGCCGCCTCCGGTAATCTGAGACGGAATTAGAAATAATGCCCACGACAAAACATACAAAGTCATGCCGAAAGCGATGACTAAATAATCTATAACTCCTGTCTGTATTTTAAACCGTTCCTTGTTGCTGTCCATGACCAATATAAGAATGGAATATTATTTTTCACCCAAAACTGCTGCAAAATTCATAAAACTATGATTCGATTCGGAAAAATATCCTTACTTTTACCCCCTGAAAATGAGAATTTAATTTTTAGTTCATATTCTTACTGTTTATCTATTACTAATTTAATATTTGAGTTTTGTTTCAAAGGTCCCCTGTTGATGCAGAATTGCCTCAACAGGGGCGGAAACAGAAAAAGACAATTTGTCATTCGATAATGATGTAAAAAATTCCGGCACTTTTTTCTTCTGCCATCTTGTCAGTACCATACCCTGTGGCACAACCTTTGCTTAATGCGGAATTGCTAAAATAAATGTTCAACCAAAAAATTAAAAAATAAATATATGCAAACAGGCAAAATAGGCGTAACAAGCGACAACTTGTTCCCGATTATCAAGAAATTTCTGTATTCTGACCACGACATTTTCTTGCGCGAAATCGTGTCAAACGCGGTTGACGCCACCCAAAAACTTAAAACGCTGGCCGCGCGTGGCGAGACGGGTGTATCCGTAGAGAACGCTACCGTCCGTGTGAGCCTCAACGAGAAGAAGAAGACTATCACCGTATCGGACAGCGGTATCGGCATGACCGCTGAGGAAATCGAGAAATACATTAACCAAATCGCCTTTTCGGGCGCCAACGAGTTCCTCGAAAAATACAAGAACGACGCCAACGCCATCATAGGGCACTTCGGGCTGGGCTTCTATTCGGCCTTCATGGTCTCCAAAAAAGTGGAGATTATCAGCCGCTCTTACAAGGAAGGCGCCACCGCCGTCAAATGGTCGTGCGACGGCAGCCCTGAATACACCCTCGAAGAGGCAACCCGCGATACGGTGGGCACCGACATAATCATGTATATCAATGACGAATCGGCAGAGTTCCTCGCTAAACCCCGCATCAGCGACCTGCTCAACAAGTACTGCAAATTCCTGCCGGTGCCGGTGATTTTCGGCAAAAAAACCGAGTGGAAAGACGGTAAGGAAATCGACACTGACGAGGACAACCAAATCAACGATACTGCCCCGGCATGGACGAGAAAGCCCGCTGACCTCACCGAAGAGGACTACCACAAGTTCTACCATCAGCTGTATCCTTACGCAGAAGAACCCCTGTTCCACATACACCTCAATGTGGACTACCCGTTCAACCTCACCGGAATACTGTACTTCCCCAAAATCAAGAACACTATTGAAGTACAGAAAAACAAAATACAGCTCTACTGTAATCAGGTGTTCGTTACCGATTCGGTGGAAGGCATCGTGCCGGAATTTCTCACGCTGCTGCACGGCGTCCTCGACTCGCCCGACATCCCGCTCAACGTGTCCCGCTCATACCTGCAAAGCGATTCTAACGTCAAGAAAATAAGTACCCATATCACCAAAAAAGTGGCCGACAGGCTGGCACAACTCTTCAAAGACAATCGCGAAGAGTACGAGAAAAAATGGGACGACCTGAAAATATTCATCGAGTATGGCCTGCTGACCGAAGAAAAATTCGCCGAAAAAGCCGATTCTTTCTTCCTGCTGAAAAATACCGACGGAAAATATTTCACCTTCGACGAGTACGAAAAGCTCATCGGCGACACCCAGAAAGATAAGGACAAAAAGCTGGTCTATTTATATACGTCGAATGTCAACGAACAATACACATTCGTTCAGGACGCCAAAAACAGGGGCTACGACGTGCTGATAATGGACGACCCGCTATCGGCACACCTCATTAACAAGCTCGAACAGAAATATCCCGACAAGCGCTTTGCCCGCGTGGACGCCGACACCATTGATAACCTCATCCGCAAAGACGACGCCAAAGAATCACTCAGCTTTGAAGAGCGGCAGGAGCTTAGCCCGGTGTTCCAGGCGGTATGTCCCGACAGTAAAGACGCCAACTATATTGTGGACTTTCGCGATATGGGCGAGAGCGCCCAGCCGGTCGTTATCACCCGCAACGAGTTCATGCGCCGTATGAAAGACATGAGCAAGATGCAGGGCGGCGGCGGATTCTATGGCGATTTCCCCGAAAGCCTCAATCTCGTGGTGAACACTGCGCATCCGTTGGTGAAGAAAATACTGAACGCCCGTCAGGAACAGCTCGGCGCCGAGCTCGACCGCTTCCGCAGCGAAATTGCCGCCCTCAAGCAGGAACAGGACACCCTGAACGCTGCCCTGAAAGACAAAAAAGACGAGGACATTGCGCAGGCCGACAAGGATAAACGCACCGACCTCGACAAAAAAGTGGCCGACATTGAGAGCCAGCGCAAATCGGCGCTCGAAGCCTTCGGCAAAGACAACAAGCTGACCAAACAGTTGGTTGACCTGGCGCTGTTGGCCAATGGCCTTCTGAAAGGCGAAGACCTCGACAGATTCGTGCGCCGGAGCATCGATTTGATAGGCTAAGACAGCGGTCAGTTAAATAATAGTTATTTCAGTGTCGGTTTTCGGGGCCGGATAAAGGAAATATGATTACTTTTGCACCGCAAAACTGTGAAATAGTTTAATTCAAATAAGAAAATCATGATAATCAGTAAAGTAGTAGGTCGTGAAATCCTGGATTCGCGTGGTAATCCGACCGTAGAAGTGGAAGTAACATTAGCCTGTGGCGCTACCGGTCGTGCAGCTGTTCCGTCAGGAGCATCGACCGGCGAGAACGAGGCGTTGGAACTCAGGGACGGCGACAAGAGTCGCTATCTGGGCAAAGGTGTACTCAAGGCAGTTGACAACGTGAACGGCGTGATTGCCGACACCGTGCTGGGCATGGACGCCTCCAATCAGGTGGCTGTCGATAAAGCCATGATTGCATTAGACGGCACCAAAACGAAGTCGAAATTAGGCGCCAACGCCATCCTCGGTGTGTCGTTAGCGGTGGCCAAGGCGGCGGCCAATGCCCTTGACATGCCGCTCTACCGCTATATCGGTGGCGTCAATGCCAAGACGCTGCCCGTTCCGATGATGAACATCATCAACGGCGGTTCCCATTCGGACGCCCCTATCGCGTTCCAGGAATTTATGATTCGGCCCATTGGCGCCAAATCGTTCCGCGAAGGCTTGCGGATGGGTGCGGAAGTGTTCCACAGCCTCAAAAAAGTGCTGAGCAAACGCGGCCTTAGCACCGCCGTGGGCGATGAAGGCGGCTTCGCCCCCGCCCTCGACGGCACCGAAGACGCCCTGCGCAGCATCATCGAAGCCATCAAGAACGCCGGCTACAAACCCGGACGCGCCGCTGACGGCGGAGATGTTTCCATCGGCCTCGACTGCGCTTCCTCCGAATTTTATAAAGACGGCATATACGACTACACCGAATTTGAAGGCCCCGAAGGCGCAAAACGCACCCGCGATGAACAGGTGAAATTCCTCAGCGAACTCGTCGAAAAATACCCCATCGATTCCATCGAAGACGGATGCTCCGAAAACGACTGGGAAGGATGGGTAAAACTTACGCAGGCCATCGGCAGCAAATGCCAGCTCGTCGGCGACGACCTCTTTGTTACAAATGTCGAATACCTCAAAAAAGGCATCGAACTGGGCGCCGGAAACTCAATCCTGATTAAGGTCAACCAAATCGGTACGCTCACCGAAACCCTCGATGCTATTGAGATGGCACACCGCGCAGGTTATACCTCCGTCACATCGCACCGCTCCGGCGAAACAGAAGACGCTACAATTGCCGACATCGCCGTAGCTACTAATTCCGGCCAGATAAAAACAGGCTCGCTTAGCCGCTCCGACAGGATGGCCAAATACAACCAGCTGCTCCGCATCGAAGAAGAACTGGGCGAGAACGCTATCTATGGCTATAAAAAAGTGTACAGGAAATAGATTTTCATTTTACATATTAAGAAATTAATTTGAAAAGTGTGGCGCCGCGGGTTGTTCCCGTGGCGCTTTTTTTTGCACGGATGGGAACTGTCCTTTCCTGTTTCCGCAAAAATTTGAGCATTTCTTTAAATCTTGGGCAAATTGTCGCTATTCTGTACCGTTTTGCAGCTCAATCCGGAAAAAAGCAGTAATTTTGCGGCGAATTTTATAAAGGTAACATAGAAATCATGAGCATACAAAAGACACTTTTGATGATACTTGACGGATGGGGAATCGGCGATGGCTCCCACCGCGACGTCATTGCCACCGCGCCGACGCCATTTCTTGATTCATTGATGGCAGAATATCCACACTCAAAGCTGCTCACTTCCGGCGAGAACGTCGGATTGCCGGACGGTCAGATGGGCAACTCCGAAGTGGGGCATCTCAACATCGGCGCCGGACGGGTGGTCTATCAAGACCTCGTGAAAATCAATATCGCCTGTCGCAACAACACTATCCTTGAGAATCCCGAAATCAAACGCGCTTACAGCTATGCCCGCGACAACGGCAAGCAAGTTCACTGCCTCGGATTGGTCTCCGACGGCGGCGTACACAGCTCAATGGAACATCTGTTTAAATTGACGGAAATCGCCAAACTCTACGGCCTCAGCAAGTCTTTCGTACACTGCTTTATGGACGGGCGCGATACCGACCCCAAAAGTGGCGCGGGGTTCATCGCACAGCTCGAAGAGCACCTGAAAACCACCGGCGGCAAAATCGCCTCCATCGTGGGCCGCTACTACGCCATGGACCGCGACAAGCGCTGGGAACGGGTCAAGGAAGCCTACGACCTGCTCGTGAAAGGCGTCGGACGGCCGGCCAGCAACATGGTTACTGCCATGCAGGAGGCCTATGCTGACGACCCGCGTGGCGACGAGTTCATAAAACCCATCGTCCATATAGAGAATGGCAAGCCCGTTGCCGTCATCGAAGAAGGCGACGTGGTGATTTTCTTCAACTTCCGCAACGACCGCGCCAAAGAACTGACCATAGTTCTCACCCAGCAGGACATGCCGGAAGCCGGAATGACCACTGTCCCCAACCTGCAATATTTCTGCATGACCCCCTACGACGCGGCTTTCAAAGGCCTGCATATCCTCTTCGACAAGGACAACGTAAACAATACGCTCGGCGAATACATAGCCTCGCTCGGTCTTAAGCAGCTGCACATCGCCGAAACGGAAAAATATGCACATGTAACGTTCTTCTTCAACGGCGGCCGCGAAACGCCATTCGCAGGCGAAGACCGCATCCTTGTGCCGTCGCCGAAAGTGGCAACTTATGACCTCAAGCCGGAAATGTCGGCCTACGAGGTGAAAGACAGACTCACCGAAGCCATCGCAACGCAGAAATATGACTTTATCGTGGTGAACTTTGCCAACGGCGATATGGTAGGACATACGGGCGTTTATGAGGCTATCTACAAGGCGGTGGAAGCGGTTGATTCGTGCGTCAAAGCCGTTGTGGAGGCCGCCCGTATCAACGACTACAGCGTCCTCATCATTGCAGACCACGGTAACGCCGACAACGCGGAGAACCCGGACGGAACGCCGAACACTGCTCATTCGCTAAACCCCGTGCCGTGCATCTATGTGAGCGCGAATCGCAATGCGAAGCTGCACGACGGAGTTCTGGCCGATGTGGCGCCGACACTGCTCACCGAAATGGGAGTGCCCGTCCCGAAGGAAATGACAGGCAAGAACCTGATAGCCCAATAACTGACAGCAATGCTCAGGTGGTGGAAGCAACGGTTCGGGAAGGCGGAAGAGCCGTTGCTGAAGCAGCCGCAATGTATTGAACAAATGTTTGAAATAGACAAGACAATAGTTAGCCGCGACCTGCTTGAGGAGCATTTTATGTGTGATTTGCGCTGCTGTAAAGGCGCCTGCTGTGTGGAGGGCGATTCCGGCGCACCGCTCACTGAGGAGGAAGCCGCATTGTTGGAAGAACTGCTGCCCGTAATAGAGCCCTACATGACCGCCGAAGGCCGCGAAGCCGTGCATCAACAAGGCGTGTCGATGCGCGACCGCGACAACGACCTCGTTACCCCACTGGTGGCCAATCGCGAATGTGCATTCACATACACCGAAAAGCACGTGGTGAAATGCGCCATAGAAAAGGCATTCCTCGACGGGAAAATCACTTTCCGCAAGCCCGTTTCCTGTCATCTGTTCCCCGTCCGCATTACAGAATACCGCAACTTCGACGCAGTAAACTACCAGCAATTGGACATCTGCCGCAGTGGATGCCAGCTCGGAGCGAAGAAAAAACTGCCGCTGTATCGCTTCCTGCGCGAACCGCTCATCCGCAAATATGGCGAAAAGTGGTACGCCGATTTGGAAAAGTTCGCCACTATATTGGAACAAAAGTAGCCGAATGTATGCAGCTTAACACTCAATGTTAACTGTTGTATGCGAATCGCACAAAATATATGCGTTAAATGACTTTCGGGCTGTAAAAAACTATATCTTTACGGCCGATTTTTAACAATTTTAGAACGTTTTTGGTAGCAAAACATGAGAAAATGGCGTATTGAGGACTCCGAAGAGCTGTATAATATTACAGGATGGGGAGTTAACTATTTCTCTATCAACGAGAAAGGCAATGTGGTAGTAACCCCGCAAAAAGACGGCGTGGGCATTGACCTGAAGGAACTTGTGGACGAGCTGTTAGTGCGCGACATCACCGCGCCGATGCTGATTCGCTTCCCCGACATCCTCGACAACCGCATCGAAAAAATGGCCAACTGCTTTAAAATCGCCTCAACAGAATATAATTATAAGGGCGAAAACTTCATCATCTACCCGATAAAGGTCAATCAGATGCAACCTGTTGTAGAAGAGATAGTTACGCATGGCGAAAAGTTCAATATCGGACTGGAAGCAGGCTCAAAACCCGAACTCCACGCTGTAATTGCCACCAATATCAACAGCGATTCGCTGATAGTATGCAATGGCTACAAGGATGAAAGCTATGTGGAGCTGGCGTTCCTCGCCCAAAAGATGGGCCGCCGCATCTATGTGGTAGTTGAAAAGATGAACGAACTGCACCTCATCGCCCGCGTCGCCAAACGCCTGAATATCAGACCAAATATCGGTATCCGCATAAAATTGGCCAGCTCCGGCAGCGGCAAATGGGAAAGTTCGGGCGGCGACAGCAGCAAGTTCGGCCTCACCTCCAGCGAACTGCTCGAAGCGCTTGACTTTATCGAAAAGAACAACCTGAAAGACTGCATGAAGCTGATTCATTTTCATATAGGCAGTCAGGTCAATAAAATCAGGCGCATCAAACACGCCCTGCGTGAGGCGTCGCAATTTTATGTACAACTGTGTCTTAGCGGGTTCCGCGTCGAGTTTGTGGATGTGGGCGGCGGTTTGGGCGTTGATTATGACGGCACCCGTTCGGCTAACCGCGAAAGCAGTGTCAACTACAGCATCCAGGAATACGTTAACGACGCTATCTCTACTATCGTGGACGTGTGCGACAAAAACAGCCTGCCTCATCCCAACATCATTACCGAATCGGGCCGCTCGCTCACCGCGCACCACTCCGTACTCATCTTTGAAGTCCTCGAATCGGCCACAATGCCCTGCTTCGACGAGGACGAGACCGTGAGCGCGGACGACCATGAATCGGTGCGCGAACTATATACAATCTGGGATACGCTTAATCAGCCCAATATGCTTGAGAGCTGGCACGACGCCCAGCAAATCCGCGAGGAGGCGCTCGACCGCTTCAGCCTCGGACTGCTCGACCTGCGGACACGCGCCCAGGTAGAACGGCTCTTCTGGTCAATAGCCCATGAAATCCGCCAAATGGCCGCAAAAATCCGCCACGTCCCCGAAGAACTCCACCACCTCGAAAAATTGCTGTCCGACAAATACTTCTGCAACTTCTCGCTGTTCCAGTCCCTGCCCGATTCGTGGGCTATTGACCAGATATTCCCGATTATGCCCATCCATCGCCTCGACGAAAAACCCGACCGCCAGGCCACCCTGCAGGACATCACCTGCGATTCGGACGGAAAAATCGAGAACTTCATCTCCACCCGCAACCTGTCATATTTCCTGCCGGTACATAAATTGCGGCCGCGAGAACCCTACTATATGGCCGTCTTTCTTGTGGGCGCCTACCAGGAAATACTCGGAGATATGCACAACCTCTTTGGCGATACTAACGCTGTCCACGTATCGGTGGGCAAAAACAGCTACACAATTGACCAGATTATCGACGGCGAAACAGTGGCCGAAGTTCTTGACTACGTGCAGTATAACCCGAAGAAGCTCGTCCGCACGGTCGAAACATGGGTTACATCGTCCGTCAAAGCCGGAAAAATATCGGCCGCCGAAGGCAAGGAATTTCTGTCGAACTATCGTTCCGGCCTGTATGGATATACGTATCTGGAATAACCTGTTGGCATAGCAGAGACGCACGGCCATGTGCCGCCACATTCGGAAGGCCGCTTCTCCTGTCACCCTCATTGCGGGTTTGACCCCGCAATCCCCTGATATTCGTCTGAACTGTGATTTTCATAAGATTTTTATGATTAACCCAGATTCCGCATTAGACATTTTCAAATCATTGATATACAGCAAATAAACCTGATTTTTTTCTAACGCTACGCATTAGAAAAAAAATGAGTTAAGGCACTATAACTCAATGA
>JAISSS010000022.1 GCA_031272965.1 Bacteroidales bacterium
GGCCTCCAGTTCAGAATAGTTTGCTGAAGCGAGCAGGCAGGAGCGGCGGGCGGGCAATTTGGCAGTCGGCGGGCGGGACGCCCAAGCCGACGGCAAATTGCCGAGCCAGCCGCCGGGCAGTGACGAACTGCAAAGGCATGGAGATACATAGAAAAAATTCTGTATTCTTCGTGCTCTCTGTGGTTTTATACACTCATGCCGACCAGGGCGCAATATTTTTATATGCCTGCGAGACAGGGATTTATCATTATTCATTCACGAGCTTATGCCTCCCCGACCCGATTTCCACTTTCACTTTCCCGCCCTCTTTCTTGAGCTTTTTCATGACGACGCCGTCAAGCGTAACTGTCGTTTTGCCTTCCAAAGCGGGCAGCCACACTTCTGCCGTCATGTTTGCGGGTATTTCCACCGTCAGCTCAAAGCGCTTACCCGGTTGGTTGTCGAATGCCGCGCATACAGCGCCGCGCACTGTCGGGATGCGTATCTCGGCGTGTTGCAACGTGGAGGGCTGCGGACAGATACGAATACGGCGGAATCCTGCTTCGAGCGGCTCTATACCCATCAGACGTCGCGGAATGATGTTTGCCGGAGCTGCGCCCCATGCGTGGTTCCAGTCCTGATTGGGCTTGTACTTGTTATCCCACGCCTCAAGCGAGATTGTAGAACCTGCGCGCACCATGTTGTACCAGCTGCGGTCGTCGGTTGCTGTCAGCAGTTGCAGCCCGTAGTCGGCGTCGCCGCTCGCATACACCGCGTCTAACAGGTATTGCGAGCCATAGACGCTGCATGCCATGCCTCGCGAACGAATGAACTCCTTTACTGCCTCAAGACGCTTTGTCGGCACAATACCGAATGCAAGCGGCAACATATTGCTGTGCAACGCATTATGGTCTGTCTCGACGCCGTCTGTGTAAATACCTTTTTGTGGGTCGAGCAACAGCTTGTTTATCTGTCCCTTAACCCTTTCTGCTTCCTTGACATAAAAAGCCCTGTCGTCGGCAAAGCCTAACTCGTCGGCTATAAGTCCCATTATACGAAGGTTCTCGTAATGAAAGGCGTTTACTACCGTGTTATAGTCTGTGAACACGAAACCGTCGGATTCGCCTTTCGCGCCGAAACCGCCGGCTTGAGGCCAGTCCACAATGTCGCGCACATCGCCGTTAGCGTGTATTTCGCGCTTCACCTCCGGCGTCAACTTGCCCGTGCGCGTGCTAATCAAACCGTTATCTTCTCTCAATGCAAGCAACGTCTTAGGTTTCAACTCGTTATAATACTTGCGAAGCGATGCCTGATTGCCGGTATAAAGATAGTCGTACCACGACATCAATACCGAGTGTAGAAACCATTCTGTTGGCCATGTGGTGTTAAAGAGCAGATACTCATTAGTATATCGTCCTATGGAATATTCGCGTGCTACGGCATAGTAGCCCAACTGGTTGATGAAAGCGTCGGCTTCGTAGGGGATGCGCTCGCGGTCGCCGTCAACAAAGACGCCGCAGAACGAGGTCGCTTTCATCGAGTATTTACACAGTTCCCACACTTTATTTAACACAGTATCAGAGGAATGGAAATAAGCAGCATTGTCGTCAAACGGGTAATGAGCCATCTGCCGCACAAGCGCCGTCGGCTGTAAAGGTTTGCCATAGTTCTCAATTTCGCAATAGCGGAACGGCAGTACTTCGCCGATGTAGTCCGGCATCTTCACTGCCGACCTTCCGGTGTTGCGTCCGTCGGGGCGTATCTTTACCGTATAAGTATGAACTCCTGCGAGCAGTGGTAGCCGGTACGACGCATAGCGGATAGTGCCGCCCGGACGGCGGTCTATCGCGTCGCCCCGCAGCGCCTCGCCAAGATGTACGGTTACAGTGTCGCCGCCCTGTTCGGAAGCCAGCGTCAGTCGCAGCCGCCCGAAAGCGTCCCGCCCGAAGTCCACAAGCCGGTTTCCTACGCTGTTCGTCGCAATGCTTACCGGCGTCTCGTCAGTGAGCTGCAACGGGTAACGAGCAGTTGCGCCATCAAGCGTCGCTGCCGTAAGAAAAGCTTTTGGCGCCGAAAACGCGCTCTCAACGCCATGATTGTCCCATGTCTTGACCGCCCAGTAATAAACAGTCGAAGGCTTCAACGGCTCGCCGCCATAGACAACACATACCGAGTTGTCGCTCTCCGTCTTGCCGCTGTCCCAAATAATACCCCCTTTTCCGTTAGTATTGCTCAAAGCAATGCTATCGGTAACGGTGAAATCACTGATAGCATTGTAGGAAACAATACTATCGGGCGAGGTAGCCACCACAATCCGGTAAGCTGTCTGCCGAGTATCAGGTCGGTCGCTGTTCATCACCCATCCGAAAGCCGGAAGTGGATTACGAATCTCCGCTACCTGCCAACGTTCTATGTTCCGTCCAAGCTCGGCAAGCGATACCGTCGATGGATAGCCGTCGATGTACACGCGGTCAGTATGCTCTATCAGGTCGGTCGTAAGTTGCGTCGGACTTTGGGCATATCCTGTATAACTCGCTGATATACATATACATAATGCTATAAACAATTTTTTCATAGTAAAATCGAATCAAAAATATGAGGTGCAAAAGTAACAATTATTTCAGAAATACGGATTTTTACTGTCGAAAAATGAGGGGCGTCGGTAAAAAGGATTATATTTGCATGTTCAATTAACTTAATACGGAAGAAAATATGAAAGTAACCGTAGTTGGCGCCGGAAATGTTGGCGCCACATGTGCAAATGTACTTGCATTCAACAAGATAGCTGACGAGGTGGTCATGCTTGACGTAAAAGAGGGCGTTTCAGAGGGCAAAGCAATAGACATGCTGCAGACCGCGCAGACGCTGGGCTTCGAGACGAAAATCACGGGTGTAACCAATGACTACTCCCGCACGGCAGACTCGGCAGTGTATATCATCACCTCCGGCATACCCCGCAAACCGGGCATGACGCGGGAAGAACTCATCGGTGTGAACGCCGGAATCGTGAAAGGCGTTGTGGGGAACTGCCTCAAGTATTCCCCTGATGCAGTGTTCATCATTATTGCCAACCCGATGGATACGATGACCTATTTGACGCTGAAAGCAACCGGACTGCCGAAGAACCGCGTAATCGGTATGGGCGGCGCCTTAGACAGCTCCCGCTTCAAATATTACCTCAGCCAGGCGCTCAAGGCTAATCCTGCGCAGGTTGACGGAATGGTTATCGGCGGTCATGGCGATACGACCATGATTCCGCTCAAGCGCTTGGCCACATATGCGGGAACGCCCGTGTCGGAACTTTTGGATGCGACCGCGCTTGACAAGGTTGTCAGTGACACCATGGTGGGCGGCGCTACTCTGACAGGACTGCTGGGAACTTCGGCATGGTATGCCCCCGGTGCGGCTGGCGCTTACGTGGCTGCCGCCGTGCTGAACGACTATAAACGCCTCATACCGAGTTGCGTATATCTGGATGGCGAGTACGGCCAGAAAGATATCTGTATCGGCGTTCCTGCAATTATCGGACGAAACGGCGTGGAAAAAATCGTCGAGCTGAACCTCACTGCTGACGAGAAAGCGCTGTTCGCCAAGAGCGCCGACGCTGTCCGCGCTACCAACAACGTCCTGAAAGAAATTAACGCTCTGTGATTTCTTCACGTTATCCTGCGGCTGATGAAAAAAACTGTCTCGACGCCCGACGATAATTATTCGGCGGATACATTACCGGTTCTTGAAGCTCAGCGGCTGGCCCACCTCATCTCGTTCGGGCCGGTCGTCTTCCAGGTGGCTCGACTGATGAACAAGTTCGGCATACTCCGGCAGTTGCTCGATTCTGCCGACGGCTTAACAACCGATGCGGTGGCTGCACAGGCGGGATTGACGCGCTATGCCGCGCAAGTGTTGCTCGAATCGTCGCTCACGATGGGCATCATACACCGCCGCGATGACCGGTATCTCATATCCAAGGCAGGCTGGTTCCTCCTGAACGACCCCTTAATCCGCGTTGACATCGACTTTAACCATGATGTGAACTATCAGGGGTTGTTCAATCTGGAGGAGGCTCTGCTTTCCGGCAAACCGGCCGGATTGCGCGTGTTTGGCGACTGGCCAACCATCTATGAGGGGCTGTCGAAACTGCCTCCGCAGGTACAGAAGAGCTGGTTCGCTTTCGACCATTACTATTCGGACGAGACATTTGAGGCCGCATTGCCGTTAGTGTTTGAGTGCCAGCCTGATACTCTGCTTGATGTGGGCGGGAATACCGGGCGCTGGGCCATGCGGTGTGTGGATTTTTGTCCCGACGTGCGGGTAACTGTCATGGATTTGCCACAGCAGTTGGAGCTGATGCGGCGCAATATTGACGGGCATTCGGGCGCCGACCGCATCGACGGGCACGGCATTAATCTGCTGAATCCTGACGAGCCCTTCCCTACTGGCTTTGGCGCGATATGGATGAGTCAGTTTCTTGACTGCTTTTCCGAGGCTGAAGTTATCAGCATCCTGAGTCGTGCCGTTGCCTCGATGGATAATAATGCACATTTGTTCATTATGGAGCCGTTCTGGGACAGACAGCGCTTTGAAGCCGCCGCATTTTGCCTCACTCAAATAAGCCTGTATTTCACCGCATTAGCCAACGGGAACAGCAAAATGTACCACTCCGACGACATGCGCCGGTGCGTAGAAACCGCCGGATTGACGGTGGAGGCTATCCACGACGGGCTTGGTAAAGGCCATTCCCTGATGATATGCCGCAAAAAATGAGCGTCCCGGACTTTGAGCAGATTGAGGTGGGGGAGCTCCTGCCCCAGCGGCCGCCGATGGTGATGATTGACCGGCTGTTGCAGTGCGACCCCGTCGTTACGCAGACAGCCCTGACAGTGCGTCCCGACAACATCTTTTGCGACAACGGCTACCTCTCAGAAGCGGGGCTGCTCGAAAATATCGCCCAGACATGCGCAGCACGTATGGGCTTCATTAACAAGTATTTACAGCATGACGTCGTGAAGCTCGGCTTTATCGGCGCCATCCGTAATATGGAAATCTTCCGGCTGCCCGCATCCGGCGAACAGCTGACAACAACTGTTACAGTTCAGGAAGAGATATTCCGCATGACGCTCGTCCATGCCGAAATCCGCATCCATGCCGAAGTCATCGCATCCGGCGACATGAAAATATCAATCACCGACATCAATAGCGCCCCATGAATATTACCCCCCTGAAAGCATCCGTCGAATTTGCTGTCCGTTTCAGCGAGGTCGATTCCATGAACATCGTCTGGCACGGCTCTTATGCTCTCTATTTTGAGGATGCCCGCGAAGCCTTCGGCCGCAAATACGGAATAGGTTATTTGGACATCTTCGAGCAGGGCTTCTATGCCCCCTTGGTTGACCTGAAATTCAGCTTCAAAAAACCTTTGATTTACGGACGAACGGCCCGTGTGGACATAATATTCCACAATACACCGGCCGCAAAAATACTGTTCGATTATGAAATTTACGACCTCTCTGACGACAGCCTAATCGCCACCGGCTCGTCGATGCAGGTGTTTCTCGACAAAGACTACCGCCTCGTATGGGCAAATCCACCGTTCTACGAGCAGTGGAAACGTAAATGGGGGCAGGAATAGCGGAATAGTATAATAGTATCTATCCCCCTGTTTTTCAATCCGCGATTAAACAGCGATGCTTGCCGTTTATGATTCCAGCGTTATGATACACTTGTCCATGTCGTTGGGCTTCAGCACTATTTGTGCGGAGGTGTCGTCGATGGAGAAAGCGTACATATATTCGATGGATATTCCGGCAGCGGTCAGTTTATTGAGCAGGGTCGAGAGGGCTCCGGGTTTATTGTCGCAGTGAGCGCATACCACGTCGTTGAGGCTGGCCGCAAACCCCGCCTTTTTGAGGGCAGAGTAGGCGGCGGTCGGTTCAGACACTATCAGTCGCACGATGCCGAAGTCGGAATTTTCGGATACGGTAAATGCCGACATGTTGATTCCTGCGTCTTTCAGGGCGGCGGCCACTTCTGTGAAGCGGCCGGTTTTATTCTCTAAGAATACGGATAATTGCTTGATTAACATAGCGTTGCAGTTTAATTACTGTAATTTTCGTTTGTCGTTCACCCGTTTGGCTTTGCCCTGACTGCGCTCTATGCTGCGGGGTTCCACGAGTTTTACGTCGGGGGTAATTCCCAGCACACTTTGCAGGCGGTGGGTGATTCGCTTTTTCAGTTCGAGCATTTTGGTCATCTCATCGGAGTAGAACTTTTCGTTCACTTCGACTTGGACTTCCAGGGTGTCGAGGTTGTTGACGCGGTCAACCACGAGCAGGTAGTGTGGTTCGAGTTCGGGGAGTTCGCAGATGACCGATTCCACTTGTGAGGGGAACACGTTGACGCCGCGGATGATGAGCATGTCGTCACAACGTCCGAGAATCCGGGCCATCCGGACGGAGGTGCGTCCGCAGGCGCATTTTTCGTAGTTCAGGCTGGTGAGGTCGCGTGTGCGGAACCGCAACAGAGGCATGCCGTCTTTGGAGATTGTGGAGAACACCAGCTCGCCGGTTTGTCCGGGCGGCAGCGGTTCACCCGTGTCGGGGTTGATGATTTCGGGGAAGAAGTGGTCTTCGCACAGGTGCGTACCGTTCTGGCACACACATTCGTGCCCCACTCCCGGCCCGATGATTTCGGTCAGCCCGTAGATGTCGTAGGCTTTGATGCCTAATTTCGACTCTAAGTCGCGGCGCATTCCTTCTGTCCACGGCTCGGCGCCGAAAGCCCCTACCCGCAGCTTAAATTCTTCACGGGGGATTCCCGAATCGAGTAGCGCGTCCGCTAAGAAGAGGGCATACGACGGGGTGCAGGCTAATGCCACACTGCCCAAGTCGTGCATCAGCATGATTTGTTTCTCGGTATTGCCGCTTGAGGTGGGCAACACCGTTCCGCCGATGGCTTCGGTAGCGGCATGAGCGCCCAGTCCGCCGGTGAAGAGGCCGTAGCCGTATGACACCTGTACCACGTCTTTCTTGGTGAGGCCGTAGGCGGTGAAGCATCGGGCGCCGACCTCCGCCCAGATGGCAAGGTCGTTGCGCGTATAGCCTACCACTATAGGCTTGCCGGTGGTGCCGGAAGACGCCTGTAGCCGCACAATCTCCGAAATAGGCACGCTTAACAGCCCGTAAGGGTAGTAATCACGCAGGTCCTTTTTCGAGGTAAACGGCAACTTCACGATGTCGTCTATCGAGTGGATGTCGTGGGGCATCACGCCCTTCTCCTGCATCCGTTTGCGGTAGGGCTCACAGTTCTGGTAAACGTGCTCTACCGTCCGCTTCAGGCGCTCGCTCTGAAGCCGCCGCATATCCTCACGGGACATGCACTCCATTGGTTCATTCCAAATCATGTTGTATTTCTTAATACGTACAGTTTATATTCAGCTCATAATTTATTGCCGCAAAGTTACAAAAAAGATTGACATGTAATGAAAAAAACAGTATCTTTGCCATAAATTAACGAAAAAAACAGTTATGGATAAATTTCCGAGAAAAAGGATGTTAGTGGCTACAGTTATTGGGGGCATAGCGCTCTTCATGCTGGCCGGATGCGTTTCTACCGACAGTTACCGCAGAATCGCCGTGAAAGAATACCGCGACCGGATGAAAGCGGGATGGCTCGGCCAGATTGTCGGGGTATGCTGGGGTGGCCCTACCGAATTTCGCTGGCAAGCCGCCATTATTCCGGATTCCGCCATGCCCGTGTGGAAGCCCGAAATGATTAACGACGCCTTCGGACAGGACGACCTCTATACCGAGATGACCTTTCTGCGCAGTATGGAAGAGCATGGCTTGGACGTGTCTATACGGCAGGCCGGTATTGACTTCGCAAACAGCGGATACCCGCTGTGGCACGCCAATAACGAGGGCCGCAAAAACCTGCGCCGCGGAATTGCCCCGCCTGACTGCTCGCATCCGCAGTTCAACCCCCATGCCGACGACATAGACTACCAGATTGAAGCCGACTTTGCCGGACTGCTCGCCCCCGGATTGCCGAACACGGTAATCGCTATGGGCAATAAGTTCGGCCGCCTGATGAACTATGGCGACGGCGTCTATGCCGGAATATTTGTCGGCGCAATGTATGCCGAAGCGTTCTTTGAAACCGACATCGTTAAAATAATCTCAAAAGCTCTCGAAGCTATCCCTGCTGATTCGCAGTATGCCGAAATGGTGCGCGATATGCTCGCATGGTACCGCGAAAACCCCGACAACTGGGAACAGACATGGCAAAAAGTCGAAGAGAAATACCAAAACAATCCCAACTACCGCCGCGTGGCCTGCGACGCCGGAAAATTTAATATCGACGCCAAAATCAACGGCGCATATATCTTGATGGGCCTGCTTTATGGCGGCGGCGACATCGATAAAACCATTATCATCTCAACCCGCTGCGGTCAGGATTCCGACTGCAACCCGTCAAATGCGGGCGGAGTGCTGTTTACTGCGCTCGGATTTTCCAATATCCCCGCCCGCTTCAGCGAAAAATTGGACGAATCCCGCAAATTCTCGCACACCGCCTACAATTTTCCACTGTTACTCGACGTGTGTGAAAACCTCGCCCGACAGGCAGTAATTAAAGAAGGCGGAAAAATCGAAAAGGACGCTGACGGAGAGGAATATTTCCTGATTCCGGTGAAAAAACCGGTCATGACGCCAACCATGATGAGCTGGGCGCCCGAACCGGTTGCAGAAAGCAAATTTACCGACGCAGAAATGGCGCAGATATACGAATCTGTCAGAAACCAATAACTCCGGCGGCCATTCGGTATAAAACCTCTTGGATGCTATTTTTATTTGCCGTACCTTTGCGCTATTATTAACCGCCTCGCAAGGATAAAAATAACAATATATGGACAACGAAAGAATTTACAAAATGCCATTTTCAAAGGTCTATCCATTGCTGGTACGGAAAGCAGAACGGAAAGGGCGCACCAAAACAGATGTCGATGCGGTAATTTGCTGGCTGACAGGCTATGACGATGCTGGTCTGCGGGCGCAACTTGAAAAGCAAGCTGACCATGAGATGTTCTACAGCGAGGCTCCGTATATCAACCCTAACGCCGA
>JAISSS010000030.1 GCA_031272965.1 Bacteroidales bacterium
CAGATGAGTTACGAGTTTGCAGCAAATGAAGGCAAAGACAAACCGTATCACATGATTATCAGAGGTAAAAACATTCAGCAGTTGTATCACTACGTGAACGGCGAAGCCGGTTTTGACGGTTATGCGGAACGTATTGACTTTCGGTTAGCGCCGAATCTCGAAGCGGTTTATTGTCCGGATACACACATTCTGTGGCATGACAGCATCCACAATCCTAAACTGAACTTTATTGTTAATGATTACGGGGGGCAAAGCGGGGAGGAATAACAAAATGATACAATTATGAATTTGTATTAAATTTTCCCTGCAAAAATATTCGTGATAAACAAAATTCATGTATCTTTGCACCGCAAAAAAATGATTTGAGTTTGAAGATGATAAACATCACATTTCCGGATAATAGTGTTCGAGAGTTTGAGAGCGGCGTAACCGGCTTGGAGATAGCCGGTTCCATCAGTCGGCGTCTGGCAAAAGAGGCGCTGGCTATTGGGGTTGACGGCGAGGTATGGGACCTTGCCCGTCCCATCACGCACGATGCCCGCATACAGCTGTTCACTTGGGAAGACCGTCAGGGGAAAGACACGTTCTGGCATTCGTCAGCGCATTTGATGGCCGAAGCCATCGAATTTTTCTTCCCCGGAGTCAAGTTCGGCATCGGCCCGACAGTAGATGCGGGCTTCTACTATGATATTGCCCTGCCCGACGGCGCTCAGCTGACCGAAAAAGACCTCGAAAAAATCGAGAAAAAAATGCTCGAACTTGCCGCTCAGAAGAACCCTATCATCCGCAAAGACATCTCAAAGGCCGATGCAATGGCCATGTTCACCCAAAAACAGGACGAACTGAAGCAGGAACTCATCAGCGAGCTGGCTGACGGAACCATCACAATATATGACCAGGGGAATTTTACCGACCTTTGTCGCGGGCCGCATCTGCCCGACACCGGCTATATTAAAGCGGTAAAAATCACTTCCTTAGCGGGGGCATACTGGCGCGGCAACGAGAAAAACCGCCAGTTGACCCGCGTATATGGAATAACCTTCCCCAAGCAATCGCTGCTCGAAGAATACCTGCTGCTGCTCGAAGAAGCCAAAAAACGGGACCACCGCAAAATAGGCAAGGAGATGGAGCTGTTCACATTCTCGGCCAACGTGGGCGCCGGACTGCCCCTATGGCTGCCCCGCGGCACCATGCTGCGCCTGCAGCTCGAAGAATTTCTGCGCAACGTCCAGAAGCGCTTCGGCTATGAGCAGGTCATAACCCCCCATATCGGCAACATCAACTTGTATGCCACATCCGGACACTTGGCCAAATATGGGGCGGATTCGTTCCAGCGCATCAAAACCCCTGTTGACGGCGAAGAGTATATGCTCAAGCCGATGAACTGCCCGCATCACATCGAGATTTACGCCTCCAAACCGCGCTCATATAAGGATTTGCCGGTGCGGTTAGCCGAGTTCGGCACGGTGTATCGCTATGAGCAGAGCGGCGAGTTGCACGGCCTGACCCGCGTACGCGGATTCACTCAGGACGATGCCCACCTCTTCTGCCGCCCCGACCAGCTGAAAGACGAATTTAAGAAGGTCATTGATATAGTGTTCATCATATTCCGGACGCTCGGATTGGACGACTACACCGCCCAGATTTCCCTGCGGGACCCCGAGAAGCCGGAAAAATATATAGGCTCGCCCGAAAATTGGGATAAGGCAGAGCAGGCCATCGTAGAAGCTGCCGCCGAGAAAGGCCTGAAAACCATCACAGTACCGGGAGAGGCCGCCTTCTACGGCCCCAAGCTCGACTTTATGGTAAAAGACGCCCTCGGACGCAGCTGGCAGTTGGGCACAATTCAGGTTGACTATAACCTGCCCGAACGCTTCCAGTTAGAATATATCGGCGCTGACGACAAGCGGCATCGGCCGGTGATGATTCACCGCGCCCCGTTTGGCTCCATGGAACGGTTTGTAGCCGTCCTTATTGAGCATACGGCAGGAAAGTTCCCGCTGTGGCTCGCCCCCGACCAGGTAGTAGTGCTGCCCGTCAGCGACAAGTTTAACGACTACGCCCGACAGGTGTGCGACCGCCTGAACCAGGCCGACATCCGCACCCAAATTGACGCCCGCAGCGAAAAAATCGGACGCAAAATCCGCGATAACGAACTCAAACGCATCCCCTATCTGCTCATAGTAGGCGAGAAAGAAGCCGCCAGCGACCAGGTTGCCGTGCGCAGACAGGGAGAAGGCGACCAGGGCGCAATGAGTATCCCCGATTTCGTAACGCATATACAAAACGAGATAAGAAGTATGTTATCAGAGTATTATAATAACTAAAAGCAAAGGAGGGCTTCACCTATCGCAGTCAAAAAAATTATCCGGCTTGCGGACAGGGGGGAATCGTCCACCCAGCACCGCATTAATGAACATATCAGAGCGCCG
The DNA here is from genome assembly GCA_031272965.1 of Bacteroidales bacterium. GTDB lineage: Bacteria > Bacteroidota > Bacteroidia > Bacteroidales > Prolixibacteraceae > JAISSS01. Next base: position 2,433 of record JAISSS010000030.1, read on the forward strand.
CATGTACGCCTTGTGGGCGATAACGTCGCCACACCGGGCATATATTCGTTCCGCGACGCCTTAATTATGGCCCGCGAACAGTCGATGGACTTAGTGGAAATTTCTCCGAGCGCAGAGCCGCCCGTGTGTCGTATCATCGACTATCAGAAGTTCCTGTACCTGCAAAAAAAGAAGCAGAAAGAAATTAAGGCCAAGTCCGTAAAAGTAGTGGTCAAGGAAATCCGCTTCGGCCCCAATACTGACGACCACGATTTCCAGTTCAAGTTGCGCCATGCCGAGAAGTTCCTCATTGAAGGCTCCAAGGTTAAAGCATTCGTGTTTTTCCGCGGCCGCTCAATACTCTTCAAAGAGCAGGGCGAAATTCTGCTGCTCAAGTTCGCACAGGCCCTCGAAGAGGTCGGTAAGGTTGACCAAATGCCCACCTTGGAAGGCAAACGTATGACGATGTTTATTTCACCGAAGAAAAAGAAATAGTTCTTTTATTATTAAATTTGTAAGCAAATGCCAAAAATGAAGACCAATTCCGGAGCTAAAAAACGGTTTCAAGTAACCGGCTCCGGCAAGCTGAAAAGGAAACATGCCTTCAAAAGTCATATTCTGACCAAAAAAGGCACCAAACAGAAACGGAACCTCACACACAGCGGGCTGGTACATCCGGCCGACGAGCACAATGTGAAACTTCTGCTCTCAATGAAGTAGCCTTTTCAATAGAGTTAATTAAAGTGAGTTTAAAAACCCGGAGAACCAGCATCTAAGTTCCTTATGAGGACGCTGTTCCCCAAAAAAATCGAAAGTTATGCCAAGATCAGTAAATCATGTAGCATCACGCGCACGGCGCAAAAAAATCCTCAAAGAAACGCGAGGAAATTTCGGCCCCCGTGCCAACGTCTGGACGGTAGCAAAAAACACCTGGGAAAAAGGCCAGCAATATGCCTACCGTGACCGTAAGGCCAAAAAAAGAAGTTTCCGTGCCCTGTGGATTCAGCGTATCAACGCGGCCGCCCGCATGGAAGGGTTAAGCTATTCGCAACTTATCGGACTGCTTAAAAAAGGCAGCATCGACATCAACCGAAAAGTCCTCGCGGATTTGGCCACCAACCAGCCGACAGCTTTCAAAGCAATCGTTGAGAAGGTAAAGTAACCCTCATTTCATATCGCGGTGAGATAAATAAAAAAAGCCCGTCCCTGTAAAAAGAGACGGGCTTTGTTACTTCCCGGCAGATTTTTCACGACAAAACAGCCCGTTTGTTGTCTTTTTTTTTCTTCACGAAAAATTCATGTTAGGATGTCATATCTGTATGGCAGATTTCGTATCTTTGCAGCGGGAAAAAATTGATAATCATGATACCGTTTACTCACTTACATGTTCATTCGCAGTATTCCATTCTTGACGGGGCGGCCAGTATAAAGAGCCTCGCGGAGAAGGCCCAAGCCGACGGCATGAGCGCGGTCGCCCTGACCGACCATGGCACCATGTTTGGCATCAAAGACTTTCACGACACCTGCCGGAAAGTGGGCATTAAGCCTATTTTGGGGTGTGAGACTTATGTGGCTGAGCGCACCATTGCCGACAAGAGTGATAAAATTGACCGCTCCGGCGACCATCTCATTCTGCTGGCTAAAAATTATACCGGCTACCTGAATCTTGTCAGGTTAGCATCGATAGCCAGCACGGAAGGTTTTTATTACAAGCCGCGTATCGACAAGAACCTGCTGGAGCAGTATCATGAGGGGCTGATAGTGGCGTCGGCCTGTCTTGGCGGCGAGATTCCGCGGCTCATTGCCAAAGGCGACCTCGATGGCGCCGAGAAAGCCGTACTGTGGTACCGCGAAATATTCGGCGCCGATTATTACCTCGAAATACAACGTCATCCCTCCGAAATACCGGGCATGAACGAGCGCGTATATAATGTGGAAGTGGAAGTGGCGGAAGTAATCCTGAACATCGCCGAAAAATACGGCATCAAGGTTATCGCCACTAATGACGTGCATTTTACCAACAAGGACGATGCGGAGGCGCACGATACCCTGCTTCTTATCAATACGGGACGCAAAGATGACGACCCTGAAAGGATGCGCTATACCCAACAGGAATGGTTCAAGACCACCGAAGAGATGAACCACCTCTTTGCCGACCTGCCTCAAACGCTGGAAAACACGCAGGAAATTGTCGATAAAGTTGAAGATTATGAGCTCAATTCGGATGCCATCATGCCGCAGTTCGTCATTCCCGAAAGTTTCGGACGTATCGAGGACTATGAAGCGCGGTACAGTGCGGAAGCGTTGCAGCAGGAATTTGGCGATGAGCGGTTCGAAAAGATGGGCGGCTATGACAAGGTGCTGCGTATCAAGTTTGAATCGGACTATTTAACGCACCTCACTTATGAGGGGGCGAAGAAGCGCTACGGCGACCCGTTGTCGGCCGATGTGCAGGAACGCATTGATTTTGAATTGGACGTGATAAAAAAGATGGGCTTCCCAGGATACTTCCTTATAGTGTCCGATTTTATTGCGGCGGCCCGCAGTATGGACGTGCTGGTAGGGCCGGGGCGAGGCTCGGCGGCCGGCTCGGTGGTGGCTTTCTGCACCGGAATCACCAATATCGACCCCATACGTTATGACCTGCTTTTTGAGCGCTTCCTGAACCCCGACCGTATCAGCATGCCTGATGTCGATGTGGACTTTGACGACCAGGGGCGCCAGAAGGTCATCGAATGGGTTACGGAGAAATATGGCGCCGACAAGGTGTCGCACATCTGCACATTCGGCGCCATGGCGCCCAAGCAGGCAATCCGCGATGTGGCACGGGTGAAAGGCATGAGTCTCAATACGGCTGGACGCCTGTCGGACATGGTGCCGGCAACCCCGAACATGACCTTCAAAAAAGCCTACGAAGAAAGCCACGAACTCAGAGACGCCCGCGCAAACGGACTGCCCCCTACCGAGGCCGAACCAAACCTGAAAGAACTGACCATAGAAGTGCTCTCGCTGGCAGAGCAGCTCGAAGGTAGCATACGCAGCAATGGCGTCCACGCCTGCGGAATGATTATCAGCAGAGACCCCCTCACCGACCACGTGCCGGTGATGAAAACCAAAGACGACGAGAAACTCGTTACCACTCAATACGACGGCCATTACACCGAATCGCTCGGCCTGCTGAAAATGGACTTCCTCGGCCTGCGGACGCTCACCATTATTAAGGAAACGCTCGAAAATATCAGGATTTCCACGGGCCTTGAGCTGGACATCGACAACATCCCGATGGATGACGCAGAGACGTTTGCCCTCTTCGGACGTGGCGACACTACCGCCGTGTTCCAGTTCGAATCGGACGGCATGAAAAAATACCTGCGCGAGCTGAAGCCCACCTGCATTGAAGACCTCGTCGCCATGAACGCCCTCTATCGCCCCGGCCCTATAAAATATATCCCGAACTATATCGCCCGAAAGCACGGCCAGGAACGGGTGGAATATGACCATCCGATGATGGAACGCCACCTCAAGGATTCTAACGGCATCAACGTCTTTCAGGAGCAGGTCATGCTGCTGTCGCGGCATCTGGGCAACTTCACCCGCGGCCAGTCGGACACCCTCCGCAAAGCTATGGGTAAAAAACAGCTGAAAACTATGGCCGAACTGAAAGATAAATTCATCGTCGGCTGCAAAAATAACCCCGACTTCATGAGGGGCTGCGAGGAGGTGAAAAAAGAACCGGACGCCCTGATAGAGAAAATCTGGAAAGACTGGGAGGCTTTTGCCAGCTATGCCTTCAACAAGTCGCACGCGGTGTGCTATGCTGATGTGGCTTACCGCACCGCATACCTCAAGGCCCACTATCCTGCCGAATTTATGGCCGCCAACATGAGCTGTAACCTTAACAATATCAGCGAAATAAGCAAGCTCATGGAAGAATCGAACCGTATGGGCATCAGCGTTTTCGGCCCCGACATCAATGAAAGCCTGCTGAAGTTTACCGTCAACAAGAAGGGAGAGGTGCGCTTCGGGCTGGCGGCGGTCAAGGGGCTTGGCGAAGGCCCCGTTTCCGAAATCATCGAGCAGCGCAAGAACGGGCCGTATAAGGATGTGTTCGACTTAGTGTCGCGTACCAACCTGCAGGCGGTCAACAAGCGCGTCATTGAAGCCTTAGCCATGTCGGGCGCCTTCGACAGCTTCGGCCTCTACAAACGCAGCCAGTTCTTTGAACTGCAGAACAAAGACGACACGCCTTTTATCGAAAAGCTGCTCAAATATGGCGCCCAAATACAGTCGGAACGCAACACACAGCAGATATCGCTCTTTGGGGAGGCGGTTGCCGCGGCCGTAATAAAGATGCCTGAATTGCCAAACGTCCCCGAGTGGGGGAAGCTCACCCTGCTCAACGAGGAGAAATCCGTTATCGGCATGTATTTGTCGGCACATCCGCTTGACGAGTACAAACTTGAGCTGGAAAATTTCGCCAGCCGTGAATATACGCTTGCCGACCTGCAGGACATGAACCCGCTTATGGGTAAGGAAATCGTCTTCGGGGGAATGGTTACCGACTGCGCCTCGGAGTTGCTCTCTAAAACCAGCAAGCCCTACAGCCGCCTGACCCTGAGCGACTACACGGGGTCATTTACTTTCATGTTTTTTGGGCGCAATCATGTTGATTATTCCAAATACTGCAAACCCAATCTGTTCCTGCTGGTGCGCGGACAGGTGGAAAAGAGCCGCTTCCGCGACAGCAATGAGTTTAATGTTACCAATATAATGTTGCTTGACGAGGTGCGCGACATGTATATCAAGTCGATAACTCTTGACCTGTTTGCCCAGCAGCTCACCGGAGAATTTATCTGCAGCATTGTGGAGGCGGCGCGGAAGAACAAGGGGAAAACCCAGCTGTGCATAAACCTGTGGGATATGGACAGCCGCGAATGTGTACAGCTATTCTCCCGCAGTATGAGCATCAAGATGAACAGGGATTTTGAGCGGTTCCTGCATTTGGAAAATATACCCTTTAAGGTCAACTGAAGCGGGGCTGCGCAGTGGTTCGGCGCAGGCATGTCTGTCCGGTCTTCAGAAAAATTCTTTATTGAAGTTCACTAAATACAGCTCGCGGGTAGGGCGGGTGAGGGCGGTGTATAGCCACCGCAGAAATTCGCGGTCGAGCATCTCGTCGGTGAGATACCCCTGGTCAACGAATACGGCGTCCCATTGGCCGCCCTGAGCTTTGTGGCACGTTACGGCATAGGCGAATTTCACCTGTAAGGCGTTAAAATGCGGGTTGTTACGCACTTTCTCCCACCGCTTGCGCCGGTCGCGGATATCTGCATAGTCTTCCTCGACGGCAAAGAACAGCCGCAGCAGGGTGTCGCGGTCGAAGTTAGCCGACTCAATGTCTAACGTTCCGAGGAATATTTTGCAGTCTATTTCTATGTCGTCGTAGTCCACGAACTGCAGGCTCACGTCGGCAAATCGGAATCCATACAGCTCTTCGTAGCGGCGGATGCCACAGATTCTTACGATGTCGCCGTTGGCGATAAATCCGGCGCGCTCATCTTCGAGAGGCCAGAAATAGTTGTTCTTGACCACCATCAGCAGATCTCCGACCGTGATTTCTGCATCCTTGTATAATATGGAGGAACGGATGCCCCTGTTAAAGATATTTGCCCGTTTGTTGGAGCGGGTAACCACGACGGTTTGCTGTTCGCCATAGCGGTCATAACATTGGGATAATGTTTCGATAAGGTCAGCGCCATTTAGCCGAACGATGTCGGAAAAATTTTCGAGTTGGAAACGCAGGTGGTATGAAATGGCATTGCCGGTAATCAGTTGCCGCACTGAAGTGGCGTTATGCAGTATTCCGGAGGCATGTTGCTGGCGTACCACTTCGGTGAGTTCGTAGCTGAACACTGTCAGGCCATACTGTTGCAGCTCGCGAGCGTTCAGGGCGGGGCTGAGTGTGGAGCCTACCGGGGGCAGCTGTGCGGTGTCGCCCACGAGCATCAAGCGGCAATTGCACCCGCCATACACGAAACTAATGAGGTCGTCGAGCAGTCTGCCGGAACCGAAAATGGAGCTGTCATTGCCGTCGTTGGCAATCATCGAGGCCTCGTCAACGATGAAGAGGCCGTTGGCAGTGGCATTGAAGTTCAGGGTGAAGCGTCCCATGCCGTCAGTGGTGGATTGCTGACGGTAGATTCGTTTGTGGATAGTGTATGCGGCGCGGCCGGTGTATGCAGCCAGCACTTTTGCGGCGCGGCCGGTGGGGGCCATCAGCTGGATGGCGCATCCGTAGCGGCTCAATACATTCACTACGGCCCGCATCATGGTTGTTTTTCCGGTTCCGGCATAGCCGCACACGAGCATCACTGCCCGCCCGTCGGCAGCATGGAGGAAGTCGGCAACCTCTCCGGCTAATTCGGACTGCCCGACGGTCGGGGTAAAATTAAGTTCCGATAAAAGTTCCGTATGTAAATGATTTTTTATCATTGATGTAAAATTAGAAAAAAAATAGTTGCGCGTAAAGAAAAAAACGCTACTTTTGTGGCCGTATCATAAAAATTTAAACTGATAAAATGAAGACAGCAATACAAATTGTCTTATTCGCAGTAGCAATTGCGCTCGGATACTTTATTTATAAGGGTATTGAGAAGCCCATCTCGTTTGAGAAGGCTAAGAAAGAGCGGTATGATGTAACCATTCAGCGGCTGAAAGACATCCGCAAGGCGCAGGTTGCATTCAAGGATGTGTATGGGCATTATGCAGCGGACTGGGATTCGCTGATAAACTTCGTCAAGCACGATTCATTGCGGCTGGTACGCAAGATTGGTATCTTGACCGACAGTATGGTAGATGCCGGATTGGACGAGAAGAAGGCCATCAAAAAAGGCCTGCTCATTCGTGATACCGTCCGTGTATCCGTACTTGACTCCCTCTTCGGGAAGAGCTATGCCGTTGACCAGCTGAAAGTGGTGCCGGTGAAAGACACGGTAGCATACTTCCATCTGGGGGCGACGGTTATCCCCACAGCGTCAGGCATCAGCGTTCCCGTGTTTGAAGCCTGTGTACACAACAACACTGTCCTGAAAGGGCTTGACCGGCAGGAAATTATTAACCTGAACGACAAACGCCGTACCAACGACTTATATCCCGGTCTGAAAGTGGGCTCGCTGGAAGAAACCAACAACAATGCAGGGAACTGGGAATAGCCTGCACCGTTCCGTCCACAGTGTTACACCTTTTTCATCACCGACATGCAATCGTTATTGTTGGTAAGTGATGCGTTTGACTATGCGCAGACGCATGAACGATATATGCTGTCCATCCGGCTCAGCCCGGATGGACTTTCTTTTTGCGTATATAATCGCGATACCAACTGCGTCATCGCGCTTTTTCACAGGGACGTGCTGTCTATTGACGCAGACTTCCGGCTGCGGAAGCTACAGGACGTCTATAAGGACGTTCAGCTGTTGAACGCGCAATACAGCGCCACGCGGCTGTTCTTCTGCGTTCCCGACCGCACCACAGTGGTTCCCGACGCCTGCTTTAAGCCGGAATTAGCCGCCATCTATCATAATATAGCGTTCCCGTCCGTGCCGGATTCCTCTGTTCTGCATGCCTATGTTACCTGGATGAACAGCTATGCCATATTCGACCTGCATACGCCCACACTCAATTTCCTGCAGAAGCAGCATCCCTCCGCCGTGTATGGCCATGACTTGCTGGCCACTTTTGACGGCGCATTGGCCGACCGGCCATGGCTTAAAGCCACAATATTGCGTAACTATGTGATAATTACGGCATTACATCAGTCGGCGTTCTATAATTCGTTCTATTATGAGACCGATGATGACCTGCTGTATTACATACTTGGGGTGGCGAAGAATCAGGAATTGCCGCATACGCGCATCGTGCTGAGCGGGGCCGTGAACGCCCGTTCAGGAATATGCCGCCTGCTGAAGCGCTATTTTGTGCAGGTAGAGATAGCTGACTGTCAGTGGGTTGACCAGTTTGCAGACATCAGGCAGCTGCCCGATGCCCGCTTCGTCAACCTCTTTAACAGCCTGATATGCGAATAGTAGGCGGACAGTATCGCGGGCGGCAGTTCAACCCCGGCAAGCGGTTTAAGGCCCGTCCCACTACCGACATGGCAAAAGAGGGGCTGTTTAACATCCTGCAGAACAGCCTTGATTTTGCGGAGATTTCCGCGCTCGACCTGTTTGCCGGTACGGGCAGCATATCATTTGAGCTGGCCTCTCGTGGCTGTCGCGACATCACCTCCGTGGAATCTGATTATGCCCATCTGCGATTCATCAAGGAGGTCATTGAGCGCCTCGCCGATGCGGCGATTCATCCGGTGCAGGCAAATGTGTTCAGCTTTGTGGCCACTGCCCACCGTCAATGGGATTTCATCTTTGCCGACCCGCCGTATTCGCATCCCCGTTTTAACGAAGTATTACCGCTGGTGTGGCAGCACGGGTTGCTTGCCCCCAGCGGGCTGTTCGTCTTGGAACATTCGGCGGCCTGCGATTTCGCAACACATCCGGCGTTCACCGCTGTCCGCAGCTATGGCAGCGTACATTTCTCGTTCTTCAAAAACGCTTAACTGTAATCGGTTAATTGCTTAACTGCTTAACTTTTGCCGCTATTCTGTTGCCCCGTGTCTGCACTTTCCCCTTTATAAATTCAGGGATATTGTATGACTGCATCAGCCAGTCATAATAATCGGTGTTCTTTTGCGGTAGCAGGAACGGTTTTGCGGCGTGTCCGGCAGCATCGATGTGAGCAATGAACGGGCGCGTATAAAGCCCGTCAAGGCGGCGGCTACTGAACACTAACCAGCGGCTGTTGCTGCTCCACGAATGATAGCTCTCTACATCGGGCGAATTGAGCGCATCCATCGCGGCGATTGTATCGTTCTGTAAATCAATGATATACAAATCGGCATCCTTATGCCATATTGAGAAGTTGCCGTATTCTGACAGGGTAAAAACCAGAAACTTTCCGTCGGGTGATACCCGTGGAAAGGAGACGCTTTTGCCGTTGACGCGGGCATTGTAGAGCGTGTCAACGGTGGCGCCGAATGTCCGTGTTTCGGGATTGAAAGCAATGCTGCACAGGCTGTAATGCACGTCGCGGTATTCCTTCGGGATACTGCGGGCCGCGGCGGTGCAGAAATACAGCGTAGCGCCGTCAGGCGAGAACGCGGGAAAAGTCTCGAAAGCCTGTCGCGACAGCAACTGCGGACAGCGGAGATATTCCTGCCGCTCCACATCATAAACCACCACGTCCGATTCCATGTCATAAACCTCGATACGGTTGGGGTTGTTGGTGTGGAAGTCCTGCTTGGTAACGTTTACAGAGAAAGCTATGAACTTTCCCGACGGATGCCAGGACGGATATACGGGGTTCGAGGCGAGTCTGTCGGTTTTGGCACTCAGCTTTTCGACGTCAGCCTCATTGACAATGAACGTACCGGCATAGTTAGAGCGCAGGTGAAACATGAACAGGTCAGGATTTTGCATGCAGAACGAGTGGCAGTTCATGCAGCCGCCGCCGAGCATTCGGTTTTCGAGGACAGGGGTTTGCGCAAAAGTTTCGAGGTTCCGCTGGTAGATGCCCATGGCGCCCCAGTATTCGTAGCCCGGCGCGATGATGCGGCAGGCGATGTAGGGGTCAATCGAGTCGGGGGCCACGTGGATGCTGAACGGGCGGTATGAGTTCCACTTGCCGTCGTGTCGGCAGGCCATGACCGTTACGGAGATATCGCCATCCTGTGCCGTTTGCAGCAGCCTCCGCCATTTAGCGGCGGGGATGTGGAAGCCGTCGCCCGCCGACTTTACGGCTACTTTTTCACCGCCTGCTTCAAACAGAGCGATGCTGCGACCGGAGAAACTGTCGAGCCGGAAGTTCAGCGGGGCAATGTTTGGCGGCACGGTAACACCGACATAATCGGGGACGATTTTGGGCAGCTGTGGCAGGTTTTGGAGGCGGTGGCTGTCGGGCAGGCTGTGGGTGCAGGCACACAGCGCCACTGCGAGGGCATATATTAATCTTTTGCTCATTTGCGTTGCGCTTCTTTAAACGTGTGATAATACCAGTAAGTGTCGCCGAAACTGGCGGCAATGTTCTTTGCCGCTTTGGACGGGGAAGTCCGGCTTTGGGCGACCGCTGTTCGGAACCGGATGTAGCGGTCGGCAATATGTTTTGATATTCCGTACTTTTGTTGAAATTCGGGCGAGCTGTCGATGAGCAGCAGTGCTTCCGAGATGCTGCGGGGTATCTGCGGCATCAGCGGGGTTCCATAATAGCTGTCGGTAAGGCTTTTTATGGCGTTCAGGTTCTTGTTGCAGAGCATGAACACGGCGAGGTAATGAAGGGGGGCTTTTTGTGAGGGGTTGCTTTCGGCGGCATGGAGCAGGCCGCTGTTGACGCCGTCGGCCACTGACAGGCTGCTGTTTTTGGGCAGCGCCCGACGTTTTGGGCCCAGCAACGGGTCGGCTTCCACGGCGGCGTCATTATACAGGAAGCGCCGGTGTGCTGCGGCCCGGGTTCGATAGCCAAAGGTGTGTTCAAGCAGGCGGATATATTTTTCGGCCACCGGATAAGCCCCCAAGATGAGGTTGGTCTGTATCAGGCGGGTCAGTGTCCGTCCGTTTCCGGCAACGAGCATACTGTTGCCGACGCCTGCCTCAAAAGCGTTCCTCTGCGAGAGGGCTATATGATTGGCCGTAAAAAAGATGTCGCTGTACAGCATGGCGATATAATACGACGTTATTGCCATGTTTTTCGTGGGCAGCAGGCCGTTTACCGGCGTCTGGTCGAACACGAAAGCGCTGTCGGCCAATTCGCCTTTTTCGGCCAAGGCCAGGTTCAGGTAGCATGTTTTCAGGCTGGAGCCGAGTGTGCCGTGACAGGCAGCCTTTATCCTGTCCCACTGTCGGGTGCGGCAGCAGTAGTCGAACATTTTCTGGGGGTATAAATCCTCTTCGCTGTAGCGGGGCAGCCCCCATACACACAGCGCGCCGACAATCACGAGCTGGAGGCCATAACTGCTCATGACTTTCCGTTTGCTGACACCTGCATTGAACAGCGACAAGCGTGCAACGGCCAGCAACAGCGGTACCGAAAGCCACAGCAGCCAGCCCGGCGGCAGTGAGCGGGAGCGCGGTATCCGGTAGGCGTCCGGCAGCACAATCAGCCGGTATTCGTCAGGGATGGCTGTATATTTCACCGTCAAGGCGGTCAGCGCCACTTCCACTGCCAGCAGCAATACGGGCCAGCGTTGTATGAGCCTGCCAAACAGCAGTTCGCGGACGATGACAGCCGACGCATACAGCGCGAAAACTGCTCCGGCCATGCAATACAGCGCGACAGTAATACCTGCGGCCACTGCCAGCCGGATGCGGAACTCCCGGATGCGGAAAGTCGCCCGTAGCGCGGCCACAGCCATCAAAAAAGCCACAGTTCCCGTAAGCAGGTAGTTGGTGGCAAGGTGCAGAAACAGCAGCAGACATACCGGCACGAGGCACAGCACCGCGAGGTTGCAGCCAGGGGCCACCTCCCGCAACATACGGCAAGTAAGCCATCCGGCAAGAGTCAGCAGCGCCGCCGTAATTGCCGCCCCAACACAGGGAACAATGAAAAACTGTAGCAGAAAGTCGGACAGCAGCCACGCCACGCCCCCGGCCTGCAAAAGCTCTTCCCGCACATACTGCCAGATGTAAAAGAAGAGCCGGTTTTGTTCCACATAGAAGAAGTGGTATCGACAAAACAGCTGCATCCCCGCGGCTATTGCCACAAACAGCGCCACCCAAAAAACGGGGCGCTCAAACAGTGAAACCGTATTGTTCCGTATCTTATTTTTGACCATAGTTTATATAAATTGAAAATCAATATTGGCCGATGAAACATGTTCTTCTATCGCCCCCGAAAACATTAGATGTTCTCTTGAAACCAATGATATATGTAACATAACCTATAGATTTTAATGCCACAAAGATAACACTTTTTTCTCAATTTATACATGCCAAATCCCCCCCTTGTCTGAACCAGGATTTTTCTGATTGCCATGATTTTTCGCACCTCCCCCCGGCCCCTCGCCTTTGGCGAGGGGGAATCGTGTTGCACAGCCGTTGTAGAGATGCATGACCCTTGTGGAGACGCACGGCCCTTGTAGAGACGCACGGCCGGGCGTCTCTACAGCCATCCCGTCATTACAGGCACCCGCAAGGCGTACCCCAACAGGGCGTACCCTAACCCCGTCATTGCGGGCTTGACCCGCAATCCCCCACCTTTTCTTCTACACTCTTCCCCAATCCGGGACACAATTTGACACAAATTTTTTCACCGAATCCGTGAACAAAAAACAACGTCCTGCGTTTTATTAATAGACGTTGGTTGAAATGGATGTGGCCGAAGGTGAAAAAAAGAGA
>JAISSS010000065.1 GCA_031272965.1 Bacteroidales bacterium
CCGTTTGCAGCGTGTTAGGCTTATCGCTGTTCATCACCCACCCGAAGACAGGCTTGGCATTACGGATAGCAGCCGTTTGCAAGCGTTCGATAGCCGTACCGCGTTCCTGCAGTGTCAGGTTTGTGGGGTACCCGTCCATAAACACGCGGTCGGTATGCTCTAAAAGGTCTGTCATAAGATGCGTCGGCGCCGTCTGCCCAAAGCAGAACTGCGCTACAAGCGCCATAAATACAACTAAAATTCTCATTATCAATTTGTTAAATAATTGTTGTGACGGTTAAAAACAGTCTTTTTTCAACCAATATCTGTACATTGGGTCTTGAAAACAGATTGCATTGGGCGTTATGTCTATGATTTCTTTCGACAGTAGCGCATCTTTGATACGCAGGATATTTGCCGATGTGCCCAGTTTATATTTCAGCAGGTTTTCCTGTCCGAAAGTGGTAACGCCGTCGAGCAGAGCTTTGAGGAAGTTTATCTGTGTGGCGGTCAGTGTTTCTGTCAGGCCGGTGAAAAGCAAACTCAGCTGATTTTTGAGACTTTCAAAGGCGTCATCAATAATTTTTTGCGTGGCATTAGTTTTTGTCCGCAGCCAGACCTGCTGTGCAAGTTGCTGTACGTAATATGAGTGGTTATCGACTTTCTGTGCGATGAGTTCAGCCATTTTCAAAGTGATATGCTTTCCTGTATCCTTGAATCTTCTGCGTATAAATTTGCCCCATACATTGCTGCTGATTTTTTCGAGGAGTATGATGTCTCCAAACTTATAGAAAGGCATTGACGGGTTGGCAAAAATATCCGCCAGAATATGGCGCTTACTGCCGTAGAGACAGTAACATACGTGATGGTGCCGCTGCCAGTGGGCGCGCAGTTTCTGCTGAAAGGCAAGCGGGGATTCAAAGTTTGCAATATTTTGAAACTCGTCGATGCAGACAACGATTTTTATGCCTCGCTTCACTGCAATGGTCTCGGCAAGGTCAATAATGTCGTCCGGCTGTTTTTGTACTTCCGCGAAATCTATCCCGAAAGTAATATCGGCCATATTATCAGGGGAAAATGATATTTTCGGGAACAGACGGGACACAAATTCCCGTGCGTTTTCTGTCCATTCTTCCCATTTTGTGGATGTCGCCTTGACAATAGCGCGCGCATAGTTTTCGTAAAATTCTGCTTCACTCTGGACATTAAAAACATCTAACAGACAGAACTTTATATTACTGTCTCTTGCTGCGATGGTCTCTGTTACCCGTTCTACAAGCGAACTCTTGCCCCACCTGCGCGGTGAAATGAGCATCGTGTTGACCGCTGAACGAAAGTTCTGTTCCAAGTGCTTACTCTCAACTTCCCTGTCGGTAAAGTTCACTTTGTCAGTGGTCTTTCCAAAAGTAAATGGCATCTGTTCCATAAATTCCCATTTTTGCCGCAAAGATACGAAATAATTTTCAATCTGCAACAATTTAACTTACAAAATTGTAAGTTACAATTTTGTAAGTTACAATTTTGTAAGTTTTTCATTTTTACAGATGAATACGGGGATTAGATTGGCAGGATTAAGAGGTTAACTGTTTTTTGCTGCCGGTCTGTCCAAGTAATATGCTTGTATATATTCAGGATTAGAGAGGGTGATATGTGCTGCCGGCAGGGCGTCGGCCTGTCGGTGCAGCAGTTGTCTCACGCAGAGATTTTTGGAGCTGCCCAATATCAGGAAATACAGTCGCATTGCGTTGCACAGTGTGGGGCCGGTGAGTGTAACACGGTGCTGGCCGGACTGCGGATGCTGTGTGACGGCACAGATAGCAGCCGTATAGAGAAGGTCCATCCTGTTGGGGAATATCGAGGCGGTATGGCCGTCGTCGCCCATGCCGAGTATGAGCATGTCGAACTGTGGCAAGTTATCGTTCAGGGGGACATGTCGCATAATTTCGGCGGCATATTCTGTGCAGGCCTTGGCGGGGGGCAATTCGCCTTTTATGCGGTGTATATTATCCCTTTTAACGGGTATTTTGTCGAGCAGGTATTTTTTTGTCATGCCGAAGTTGCTGTCGGGATGCGTTGGGGCGACACATCGCTCGTCCACCCACCAGAAATGTATCCGCGGCCATGGGATGGCGCTGAAAGTTGCGCTTGCCCATGCCTCAAAGAGCAATTTTGGAGAGGTGCCGCCGGAGATGGCGAGGTGGAAGTCTCCGGCTGTTACGCGCAGGGCGGCAGGCAGTTCTTGCGCCAGTTCAAAGGCGGCAGTGGCGGCGTCAGGGAAGATTCTTGTTTCAGGTAACATGGGGTATTTAGAATTTACAGTTCACAATAATTGCCGTCGTCGGAGAGGTTTTTGCAGGGGTAACGCCAGTGGCCGTCGGTTACGAGGCGGTCGGCCACTTCCGGCCCCCACGTTCCTGCGGGGTATCCGTAAACCGGAATATCGGGATTATCCTGCCATGCGTCTAATACAGGCTGTACAAATTCCCATGCTTTTTCTACGGCATCACCGCGCAGATACAGCGTTGCATCGCCCTGCATGCAGTCGAGCAACAGGCGCTCATAAGCTGCAGGCAGCCGTTCATGCGACATGTCCGCATAATGGAAGTTCAGATTAACCGGCTGTACATTGAAGCCCGCTCCCGGCACTTTCATCCCCAGCTTCAGTAATATGCCCTCGTCAGGCTGGATGCGTATAATCAATTGATTATCAGGTTGCTGATATTGCGAGCTATGCGCAAAAAGCAGATGTGGCGTCCGCCGGAAATGAATCACCACTTCCGTCACACGTGTGGGCAATTTCTTGCCGGTACGGATATAAAACGGCACTCCGCTCCACCTCCAATTGTCGATGAAGAACTTCATGGCAAAGAACGTCTCCGTCCGGCTGGCGGGGTTCACCCCTGCCTCTTGCCGGTAGCCACATACCTGCTGTCCTTTTATGCGTGAGGCCATATATTGTCCGCGAATCACCGACACGGGAACATCCGTCGGCTGCAATGGCCGCAACGATTGAAACACTTTGAGCGATTCATTGCGGATGGCATCGGCTTCAATGACCACCGGTGGTTCCATAGCCACAAGCCCTACTAATTGCATGAGGTGGTTCTGTACCATGTCGCGCATGGCCCCTGCACTGTCGTAATAGCCGCCCCGCTCTTCCACACCGAGGCTTTCGGCAGACGTTATTTCAACGTGGTGGATAAAATTATGGTTCCATACAGGCTCGAAGATGCCGTTGGCAAAGCGCGTAACCAGCACGTTCTGGACGGTCTCCTTGCCCAGATAGTGGTCTATGCGGTAGAGTTGGTCCTCGTCAAACCAATTAAGCAGCGTCCGGTTCAGTTGCCGCGCCGATTGCAGGTCGGTTCCGAAAGGCTTTTCGATGATTAGCCGTCGGAATCCACCGTTGCTGCGGTTCAGCCCCGCGGAGGCCAAATGTGCCGGAATCACGGCATACAGCTTCGGGGGCGTTGAAAGGTAGAATATGATATTGTCGCCGGTTCCGTGCCGGGCAGCTAATTGCGCGATACGTTCACGCAGAACAGGATACTCATCAGGCGCCTCGGTGGATAGCGCCTGGTAGAACAGCATGTCAAGGAACGACCGTACTGATGGCTCGTCGGCAGGCAAAAATTCGGCTGTCTTTTCACGGAACGCCGCATCCGACAGCGCAGTACGGCTCACCCCCAGCACCGCAAATGGCGCCGGAAGCAGCTGCCGCCGGAACAGCTCAAAGAGCGCCGGAATCAACTTGCGTTTGGTCAAGTCGCCCGACGCCCCAAAAATAACCAAAAGTTGTGGTTGCGTTGTCTGCATCATATTTTTTTGCCGCAAAGATAGCCGGTTTGCCGAAAAGAACTATCTTTGCAGCCGAAAAGACTGATTTTTTAACGCAAACATTTAATATAAGAAAATAATATGACTGGAAATCAAACATTTACAATGATTAAGCCGGATGCTGTGAGCAAAAACCATACCGGCGCCATTTTGAAGATGTTTACCGATAACGGTTTTACAATTGCGGCGATGAAACTCGTGCGGCTCACCCGCGAACAGGCCTGCGCTTTCTATGACGTACACCGTGGCAAGCCCTTCTATGACGGGCTGACAGAATTTATGAGCTCAGGGCCGGTGGTTGCCGCCTGTCTGCTGAAAGACAATGCCGTGGCCGACTTCCGGCAGCTGATTGGCGCCACAGACCCGGCAGAGGCTGCTGACGGTACTGTCCGTAAACTGTTCGCAGAATCAAAGAGCCGCAACGCCGTACATGGTTCCGACAGCGACGAGAATGCCGCAATAGAGAGCGATTTCTTCTTCTCCAAAATAGAGCGCGTACTGTAAATCAGGGGGTCGGCTGGCGGATACACTAAAAAAACTTTTCAGGGCATTTTTTTTCACCACGATAATATAATTTCTTGTATTTTTGCCGTTTAATAGAAAAGCAACGGATAATATGACTATTCAAAAGATAGCAGTCATTGGCGCCGGAAACATGGGCGGCGCCATTGTACGGGGGATTTTGCAGTCGGGCTGGCGTTCGGCGGCCGCTTTAGCGGTGTCTGACCCCAGCGAATCGGTGCGGGCGACGTTCCTGCAGTTGGGGGTTACAGCGCTCAGCGATAATGTGGCCGCAGTGCGCACTGCCGATACGGTAATTGTGGCCGTGAAGCCATGGTTACTGGAGGCGGTGATGCGGGAGATAAGCCCCGCATTGCGAAAAGAGCAGATATTTATTTCAATAGTTGCAGGCGTCAGCCTTCAACAGTTGTCAGAATATGCGGGTATTGCAGGGATGCCCGTTTTCAGGGTTATTCCCAACACGTCCATAGCCGTGCTGGAATCCATGACATGCATCGCCACCAAAACGCCGGAGCGGTTGGCGGAGGTACAGGAGATGTTCGCGCAATTGGGCAAGGCCGCAGTTATCGGCGAAGAGCAGATGGCCGCCGCCACTGTATTGGGCTCGTGTGGAACAGCCTACGCATTGCGGTACCTGCGTGCAGCTATGGAAGGCGGCATTGAGATGGGCTTCAGCGCACAGTTAGCCAAAGAAATCGCTGCCCAGACCATACGTGGCGCCATGCGGCTCTTAGAGAGTGGCGGGCACCCCGAGCAGGAAATCGATAAGGTAACAACTCCCAAAGGAATTACTATTGTCGGCCTCAACGAGATGGAGCGACACGGGTTCAGTGCGGCGGTTATACAAGGGTTGCTTCATGCGTTCAAAAAAATGTCGTGAGTTGTATGTCGTTGAGATACAGGAAAATAACTGTTAAAGTCGGCAGTAATGTGCTCACTAATGCCGATGGAACGCTCAATACCGACCGTATTGGCCACTTGGTTATTCAGATTGCCGCCCTGCGGAGACAGGGCGTTGAGGTAGTGTTAGTTACATCGGGGGCAGTTGCTGCCGGTCGCAGCGAAGTGAAATGCACAAAAAAATTAGACGCCGTATCCGCCCGCCAATTGTGGTCGGCTGTGGGGCAGGTGAAGCTCATCAACTGCTATGCGGGGTTCTTCCGGCACCAGGGGCTTGTATGTGCTCAAGTGCTGACCACCAAAGACAACTTTGCCGAGCGCAGTCACTATCTGAACATGAAGAACTGCTTCACAACGCTGCTTGACAATGGTGTTACGCCGGTGGTCAACGAAAATGACACTATCTCGGTAACGGAACTCATGTTTACCGACAACGACGAGCTGTCGGGGCTGATAGCCAGCATGTTAGATTCGGAAGCGCTGATAATACTCACCAACGTGGAAGGCATATATGACGGGACGCCTGCTGCCCCCGATACACGGGTCATTCAGGAAATCGGGCTGCATGATACAGCATGGTTGGAGAATATAGCCCCGCAGAAGTCAGGGTTCGGGCGTGGCGGGATGCGCACCAAAAGTGCGATGGCCCACAAGGTCGCCCGCGACGGTATAGCGGTGCACATCGCCTGCGGCCTGCATGACAACATCCTGCTCGACCTGCTCGACAGCGCCAAAACGGTTGTGCACACCACGTTTAAGCCGGCCGCACACCGCTCCTCAAACGTTAAAAAATGGATTGCCTATTCGGCAGGCTCTGCCAAGGGGAAACTTATTATCAACGATGGTGCGGTCGAGGCGCTCTTCTCTTCGGCTTCCAGCTTGCTGCCTATCGGGGTTACAGCGGTGGAGGGCATATTCCGCAAAGACGACATCGTGAGCATCGAAGCGCAAGACGGGCGCACTGTCGGCTGGGGAAAAACCCGCTACAGCTCCGAAATGGCGGCAAAAGAAGCGGGCAGCAAAAACAGCCGTCCCATAATCCATTACGACTATCTGTATCTTGACGAGTGAACGCTACCGCAGTGACGGCGCAGCGAGCTCTATATGGACGGCTTCTACCGGCGCTATAGGAGTTACTTTGCACTCGATGCCCCTGTTCAGGGCGAACTGGGCGAACCACTTATACAGATTGTCGTCGTCATACACGCGGTGGATATTGTGGCCGCGTTCGGCAAAACGGCTGTACACCACCGTAGAGTTACGCTTTTGAAGCGCCTTGACCATCTCGTCGGAACGGGCAACCGACACTTGCTGGTCTTTGGCGCCATGAAAGACCCATGCGGGTATATGGCTCAGGTTGTCAGCCCATTCGGTACGCGCCCCGCCACACAGCGGCGCTATGGCTGCAAAGCGGTCGGGATAGCGGTTGGCCAGTTCCCATGTTCCGAAGCCGCCGAGACTCATCCCCGTGAGATAGATGCGGTCGCGGTCGATGCGGTATTTCTCGTTGATTTCCGACAGCATGGTATCCATCCAGTTGTCGCTGGCCCAGTTCTTTCCCCATGGGCATTGGGGCGCCACCACGATGAAATCCAGCTTCTTGCCCCTGTCTAAGAAGAACGGCAGGCCATAAGTGCGGACGCGGTTAAGGTCGGTGCCCGATACTGAACGCCCGTGCAGATATATGATTACGGGGAACGATTTCTCCGCTAAGCTGTCATAGCTTTGTGGCAAATAAGTAAGATATTTATAATGCACCTCGCCGGTGGCGCCGTACATTGCCTCCGGAGTTGCGGCCACTAATGTCGCCGTTAATGCGGCAGTCATCCATGTTTTTTTATAAATACTTGAAATAGAATGCATAATGGAGTTATTTATAGCTATAATTCAGTTATATCAAGAGTTGCGAAATAGTCGTCTAAGGTTTCGGCGCGGCGTATTTGGGACACGGCGCCGTCAGGGTGCAGCAGCAGCTCTGCCGACCGCAGTTTGCCGTTGTAATTGAAGCCCATTGAATGGCCGTGTGCACCGGTGTCGTGAATCACCACGATGTCATCTTCTGCGAGTTCGGGCAGCATCCTGTCGATGGCGAATTTGTCGTTGTTTTCGCACAGCGAGCCGGTAACGTCATAGCATACCGTATGCGGCAAGTGCTCCTTTCCGGGAATAGTGATGTGGTGGTATGCGCCGTACAGCGCCGGACGCATCAGGTTGGCCATACAGGCGTCAAGGCCCGCATATTTCCGGTATGTTTCCTTAATATGCAGGACTTTGGCGACTAAATACCCGTGCGGGCCGGTAATGGCGCGTCCGGCCTCAAAGAACAGCTTTAAAGGCGCCAGCCCGTTAGCAACAATCACCTCGTCGTAGAGCTTCCGAATACCGGCACTGACGCGCTGCATGTCAACGGCCTGCTGGTCCGGCCTGTACGGTATCCCTATGCCGCCGCCCAGATTGGCAAACTCAAAACGGACGCCCGTTTTTCGGTGAATTTCTACTATCAGCTCAAATATTATAGCTGCTGTTTCCACGAAGTAGTCAGGCGACAGCTCGTTGGAGGCCACCATAGTATGGATGCCGAATCGCTTTATACCTTTCTGTTTCAGTAATTTATAGCCTTCGAGCATCTGTTCGCGGGTGAACCCGTATTTGGCTTCTTCGGGATTACCGATAATCATATTACCTTCTTTGAGGGGGCCGGGATTATAGCGGAAGCTGATTAGGTCGGGCAAGCCGCAATTCCGCTCCATATAGGCGATATGTGAGATGTCGTCGAAATTGATAATTGCGCCCAGCTCTTTTGCCCGCTGAAATTCGGAGGCCGGAGTGTCGTTGGCAGTGAACATAATTTCCTCTCCGCTCAGCCCCGTCATATTGGCAATTTCCAGCTCCGCCAACGAGCTACAGTCAATACCGAAGCCCGCATTATGCAACAGCTTCATAATGAACGGGTTAGGAAGCGCTTTGATGGCAAAGTATTCCTTGAATCCCGCGTTCCACGCAAAAGCGTCGAGAAAACCGCGGGCACAATTCAGAATCCCGCGCTCATCATAGATGTGAAATGGCGTGGGATACTTGGCAATAATCGTCTCTAACTGCGCTTTCGTAAACGGCAACGTTTTTTCTGTCATAAACAATAAATTTCAATGCAAAGATAGGAATAAAATGGCAAATATCCGGCAAAATGGCGTTATTCAGCCGCATCTGAACAAGAATTAACTATAATGTATCAAATAAATAATTATTTTTGCGGTCTGAAATAATCAACAAAGGGTACGAATTATGATGTATTATTCGAGACGGAATTTTCTGGGGACCGCCATATTGGCGTCCCTTGCGGGGCATGCCGTGGCCTCGTCTGCGGGCAGTTACGTTCCCGCGGGGCCGAAAAGCGGGGCCGAAAAAGGGAAGCTGCGCTTGTCGTTCAGGCCGTATGACTTGCAGCTGCGGCACGTGTTCACCATATCCAACTTCTCTCGCACTACCACACCGGTAGTTCTCACCGAGATAGAATACGACGGCGTTACCGGTTACGGCGAGGCCTCCTTGCCCCCCTATCTGGGCGAATCGCAGGCCTCTGTCATGGAGTTCCTCAAGAAAGTTGACCTCAGCCGGTTTGCAAGCCCCTTCCTGTTAGACGACATATTGACGTATGTCGATAAGATAGCAGAAAATAATACTGCCGCCAAAGCTGCCGTTGACATCGCCCTTCACGACTTGGTCGGCAAGCTGCTCGGACAGCCATGGCACAAGATATGGGGATTGGACAAAACAAAGGCGCCCTCAACCACGTTCACTATCGGAATCGACACCCGCGAAGTGGTTATAGAGAAGACCAAAGAAGCCGCGCCGCTGTATAATATCCTCAAAGTTAAACTGGGCCGCGACACTGACCGGGACATGATTGAAGCTATCCGCACTGTTACCGACAAGCCCATCGCGGTGGACGCCAACCAGGGCTGGACTGACCGTAATTACGCCTTAGATATGATTCACTGGCTCAAGGAACATGGCGTGGTGATGGTGGAACAGCCCATGTCGAAGCACCGGCCTGATGACAACGCCTGGATTACCCAGCACAGCCCCCTGCCGGTATTCGCAGACGAATCATTTCAGCGCCTCACCGATGTGCTGAAACTCAAGGGCGCTTATACCGGCGTCAACATCAAGCTGATGAAATGCACCGGCATGCGAGAAGCCTGGAAAATACTCACCGTTGCCCGTGCCGCTAACATGCAGGTCATGGTGGGATGCATGACCGAAACGTCCTGCGCAATATCCGCGGCCGCCCAACTGTCGCCCGCCGTGGACTGGGCAGACCTCGACGGAAACCTGCTCATCAGCAACGACATCTTTGCAGGAACAACCGTTGTTAACGGCAAATTGACCCTCAATGACGCCCCCGGATTAGGCCTGACAAAAATAACCGCTCAAAAATAACTGCCATTATGAACATAAGTTCTATATATACTCACTGCCGACACCGCGTCGCCCCCGTGATTGCGCTGTGCATCCTCGCATGTTGCACTGCCAAAGAACCCCCCGTTACGATGGCCGCCATCGAAAAGGCCGAAAATTCCGGCAACTTTGACGCCGCTACCCGCATGATTGACCGCTACATCGCCCAGCAACAGCCCTCTGTGGATACAGTATATGACCTCTATTGGCGCAAGGAGAAAATGCGCCGCATAGAACTGGATTTCCATAAGTCGAAAGACGATGTGCTGAAATATGTCCGCCGCTATTATCCCTCCGCCAATGACGACAGCCTTGCCCACTGGGAATCTGCCGGAACAATGGAATTTATGCTCATCAATGGAGAAAAGCGCTATTTTGACCGCGCCGCCCCGAATCTCTTCCGTCTCGACCCCGCCGCAATAGCCCGTAAAGCCGAAACCATGAAGGATTACATTGACGCAAAAACCGAGACTCTGAAAGTGCATCTGCCCGCAGTGGTCAACGCTGCTAACCGCGCCGTCAAATCCCCGCCGCATACCGTTCATGTGAAATACACGCTGACACTGGCAGCCGATGCCGTACCTGACGGCGAAACTGTCCGCTGCTGGCTACCGTATCCCCGCAGCGACCACCACCGCCAAACAAACGTTAAACTGCTTGCGGTCAACGATTCAAACTATATCATATCCCCGTCTCAGTATGCCCACAGCAGCCTCTATATGGAAAAAACCGCCCGTGCAGACAGCGTTCTTACTTTCGCCTGCGAATTTTCCTTCCAAACAACGCCGGAATGGTACGGCCTCGAGCACCGGCAACTGTCGGAGTATGATAAAGGCAGCGCCATATATAGAAAATATACCGCCGAACGTCCGCCGCATATCCTGTTCTCCGATTCCATAAAAGCCATCTCCAAGCGAATCGTCGGCGACGAGACCAATCCCTACAGGAAGGTGCGGAAGATTTTCGAGTGGGTGGACGCTGCCTTCCCGTGGGCGGGCGCCCGTGAATATTGCACTATTG
Organism: Bacteroidales bacterium; assembly: GCA_031272965.1. GTDB lineage: Bacteria > Bacteroidota > Bacteroidia > Bacteroidales > Prolixibacteraceae > JAISSS01. The sequence goes on from JAISSS010000065.1 coordinate 10,717, forward strand.
ACAATATCCCTGCGTATGTACTCCATACACGACATGGCGACTGCGGACAGGTTACACTGCTGTTTATGACATTAGCCCGCTATAACGGAATCCCGACCCGCTGGCAAAGCGGATTTATGGTGCACCCCCATTCCGAAAATCTGCACGACTGGTGCGAATACTACATCGAAGGTATAGGGTGGATACCCCTTGACCAGTCATTCGGCGTCAACACTTTTGCCGACAGTGATGACGTCCGCTATTTCTATTCCAACGGAATGGACGCATACCGCTGGATAGTGAACAGCGACTGTGCCGAAACATTCTTCCCCGCCAAACTGTTCCCCCGCAGCGACAACGTGGATTTCCAGCGCGGTGAACTCGAATGGCGCGGCGGAAACATCTATTACGACCTCTGGGACTATAATTTCGATGTTACCATTGAATAGCCTGTCATGATATAAATTACTGCGATTGTGATTCCTTGCGCTCTTGTTGAAAACTTTTTTATAACTGTCTGACCGATGCGTCTGTAAAAGTGGTATTTTTGTAGAAATATTTGATTTGGACATGACAGAGCAGGATTTCACCAACAAACTCATTCCGGGCGACAACCTCGACGTCCTGAGAACCATCCCCGATGAATCGGCGGATTTGGTCTGTCTTGACCCGCCGACAAAAAAGAGCGAGTCGGATACCATACACAAAAAACCGAAGCGTTGCTTGAGCGAATTATCGCGCGTGCGAGCAATGAAACCGACATTGTTCTTGACCCCTTTGTGGGCGGCGGCACAACAGTCGCCGTAAAAGCTACTGATACACAGGGCCTAAGCGGGCGCGACAGCGTAAAGATAAAAGTAGAGAAGGAAAACGAAAAAATAGTTCATTATGGATAAATATATATCAGGGTCGGCACGGTTGGCCGACATAATTATGAAACATGAGCGGTTGCTGTTAGTAATTGAGCGGTTCGGCATCCGGCTGGGTTTTGGAGACAGAAGTATCCGCGAGGTATGCCTTGCTAACGGCGTCAACGAGGCGCTGGCACTGGCAGTGATGAACCTTTTCATACGCCAGCCGATTCCGCCGGACATCCACCTCGACACAGGAATACTGAGCGGGCTGATGGACTACCTGCGCAATGCTCACCGCTATTTTCTGGAGGAGAAGTTGCCCTATATCAGCGAGCTGATAGACCGCTTCATCAGCCATACCGAAAATCCCGATACGCGGTTGCTGCAACAGTTCTTTAAGGGCTATGAGCGCGAGGTTGACGAACACATGCGCCTTGAAAATTCTACAGTATTTCCCTACGTCAAGGCGTTGCTGTACAAAGATAGCGGACAGCCTCACGACCACGCGGCGCTGAAATACAGCATCGCCGACTTCGAGGCACATCATTCCGATATTGAGGAAAAATTGGAAGACCTCACTCACCTGCTGATTAAGCATTTCCCCCCCACCAAAGACCGCTTCTACCGGAACCTGATTCTGCTGGAACTCTTCGAGCTGCAATACGACCTCAACGACCACGGCAAAATCGAAGACCATATACTGACGCCGTTAGTAAAACAACTTGAAGACAGACATATTAATGAAAAATAGGGTCTTAATAATAGAAGCCTCGGATATTATCCGGCGGGGACTGAAAGGCATTATCGAAAATCACTTGCATTATGACGTCGAAACGACTGAACGCGCCGGGCAGGTTATAGACCTGCACTGCTCAACGGTGATAATCAATCCGGGGGTTGCGGGACTGACCGAAGAGCGGCTGCGACAGCTGCGCATCGACGCTACTAACAGCAACGTGCGGCTGCTGGCGCTGGTATATGCCTACTTCGATGCGGAAATCCTGTCAACTTTTGATGATATCATATTCATCAACGACACGGAAATGCAGCTCGTCAGTAAGCTGCGACGGCAACCTGCCAAAGATTCGGGACTGCCCGATGAGGCCGCCACGCTGTCGGAGCGCGAACTCGACGTACTGCAATTAGTGGCCAAGGGGTGCAGCAATAAGGAAATCGCCGACAAACTGAACATCAGTATTCATACTTCTATCTCGCACCGCAAAAACATCACTGCCAAACTCGGCATAAAATCGGCATCAGGCCTGACAATTTATGCAATCATCAATAAGCTGGTAAATCCCGACGAACTGTATAACAGTTTCACTTGAGCGCAAGACCGCCGGAACATGTCAATATCATGTAATTACAGAAATTGAAATAATTAACGTAAATACAACTCTGCATAAGACAATTTTTACTATCTTTGTCGCAGCAAGTGCCGTAGGAGTGAGTTACCCGATACATTGAGCTGTGACTTGGGCGAGACTGTCATACAGTTCCCCGAAAACAGGCCGGTAGAAAAGTCTTTCTTCGAATGTCGCCTTGCTTTCGGGTAAAAAAATTGGAAGATAAATTGGTATATACTATGGAAATAAACAAATGCTCGTTATTATATGTGGCAGTGTTACTGATAGCCGGAATATCGGTTCATGCCCAGTCACAGGCGCCTCCGGTGATTCCCGATTCGCTCGTGATTGCCTATGTTGAGCGCTTCAATGCGGCTGACGAGGAGCTGTATTCGCAACTGATTCCGAACAGCGGGGCGGCGGAGTTCCTGTGTAATAACGTTCCCCGTTTTGAATGTCCTGACCGGCAAATCGAAGAGATATATTACTTCCGCTGGTGGACATTCCGCAAGCATCTGCGGCAAACGCCGGAGGGCTACATCATCACGGAGTTCCTGCCCGAGGTCAGTTGGGCGGGCAAATATAACGGCATCAGCTGTCCGGCCATGCACCACTATAATGAGGGGCGATGGCTGCATGACCGCCGCTATTTGGACAGCTATACCGACTATTGGCTGCGTGGGGGCGGAAGTCTGCGCGCATACAGCTTCCCGATAGCCGCATCGCTCTACAACTATTACCTCGCATCCGGCGACAGGTCTCTGCTCAGGGAATACACCCCTGACCTGATTGCCAACTATGCAGAATGGGAAAAGAGCAACTTCGACCCAAACAAGGGGCTGTTCTGGCAGATAGACGGCCGCGACGGCATGGAAGTGTCGGTCGGGGGCCGCACGACGGCTTCCGGCTACCGCGCTACCATAAATTCCTATATGATTGCCGAAGCCCGCACCATCGCGGCAATTTCCAAACCTCATTCCGCAGAGTTCTTCTCAAAAGCCGACGCCATACTCTCAGCGATGCAGAAAACACTGTGGGACGCAGATTCATCTTTCTTCAAAGTGCTGCCCAGACAGCCGGAGGCCCCTCTCTGCGAGGCCCGTGAACTGCACGGCTACACTCCATGGTATTTCAGCCTGCCTGCGGAAGAATATTCCCCCGCATGGAAATACCTCATGTCGCCCCGCCATTTCTTCGCCCCATACGGCCCCACAACTGTCGAACAGTTGCATCCGGAATTCACTCTCGCATATTCCGGCCATGAATGTCAGTGGAACGGCCCCTCATGGCCATTCTCCACCGCCGTTACACTCACCGCATTAGTCAACCTTCTCAATAATTATTCGCAGGAATACATCAATAAGGCCGACTTTTTTACCCTGCTGAAAGTGTATGCCCAAAGCCACTACCGCGTAAAGGACGACATGTCGGTTGTCCCCTGGATTGACGAGAACCTGAATCCGCTGACAGGTGACTGGATTGCCCGTACACGCCTGAAAACATGGGCCGATGGAACATGGTCGAAAGCTAAAGGCGGCAAAGAGCGGGGTAAAGACTATAATCATTCCACGTTTAATGACCTGATAATCACCGGAATAGTCGGGCTGCGTCCGCAAGAAGGCGCCCGCCTGTGCATCAACCCGCTGGCGCCTGCCGATATGTGGGACTGGTTCTGCCTCGACAGGGTGCCTTATCACGGCAAAATGCTGACCGTCATTTGGGATAAAACAGGCGCCAAATACGGCAAAGGGAAAGGCCTGACAATCTGGAGCAACGGAAAAAAAATAGGACATCTTACCTGTATAGACAAAATTGAAATAAAACTTCGATGAAGAAAGCGTTAATTATAACATATTATTGGCCGCCGAGTGGTGGCGCGGGTGTACAGCGGTGGCTGAAATTCGTAAAGTATTTGCCGGAATTTGGCGTGGAACCGATAGTGTTGACCGTCAACCCGCTTCAGGCCAGCTATCCGCAGTTCGACGCCAGTCTGCTGCACGACATCGCCCCCTCGGTGCGGGTGGAACGGACGCCGACCTTCGAGCTCTATGGCCTCTATAAACGGCTCACAGGGAAGCAGGAAATCCCATACGGGGGATTCGCCAACGAGACGTCGCCAACCTTCATCCAGCGGGTGGGACGGGCCATACGCGGGAACTTCTTCCTGCCCGACCCACGTCGCGGCTGGAACCGCTATGCCATAAAACGGGCCAAAACACTCATCCGTGAGCTGGATATTACGACAGTCATCACAACCGGCCCACCTCATTCGACGCACCTCATAGGGCTGAAACTCCGCAGAAAATTCTGCAATATCAAATGGATTGCCGACTTCCGCGACCCCTGGACAGACATTTATTATTATAATAAATTCCCCCGATTCGGATGGGCAAAAAGCCTCGACCGCACCCTCGAATGTAAAGTCCTCAATAATGCCGACCACCTGCTTACTGTCAGCGACGACTTCGCCCGACTGCTCACCGAAAAGGTCAAAACAGGCCACACATTACCGTATTCGGTGATACCTAACGGCTACGATGCCGAAGACTTCCATCGTCCGGCCCCCGCGACCGACACGGCCCGCTATGTCATCACATACGTCGGCACCATCTCTGACGACTACGACCTCTCCGGCCTGCTTGCCGCATTCGACCTGCTGTCGCCGGACGTGCGCCGACAGGTACAGCTGCGTTTCGTGGGGAAAGTGCCGCTGTATATCGCCGAGCAGCTGAACGAGCGCATTGACGTCGATTTGGTGGGCTTTGTGAGTCATCCGGTAGCGGTGGGATACCTGCTGCAATCGGACATGCAGCTCCTGGTTATCCCGAAAGTAAAGGGCAATTCGGGAATCATGCCCGGCAAACTGCTGGAATATATCGCCTCCGGCAAACCGGCATTAGCCATCGGCCCACACGGCTGCGACGCGGAAATCCTGCTCGCAGAAACACATTGCGGACAAGTGTTCGATTATCACGAGGCTCAAGCTATGGCCGACTACATCCAGAAAGGCATTGACGGCGCCATAGAACGCCCCTCAAAAACCGCTATCGCCATGTTCTCCCGCCGCTCGCTCACCGGAAAACTCTCAAAAATAATCATAGACGAATAAAAAGCGTCTTTACAACAGATTCACCGTTCTATCGCTGTCTATGATGATTCCGGCGACGACAAAATGTCCTGTCGTTCAGTAATTTTGCGGTATATGCAAAACCCGCATCGAAAAGACGGCTAACGGCTAACTCTTACCCACTGTCCGGGACGGCGAGCAACGATACTGTTGTCATACATGGCCTCGCAGTTGATAGCGGGCTGGTAGAAGCGGCCTTCGTAGGTTGCTGTCAACATAAAGCGGAAAGTTTTCCGCTCGTTGGGACGCAGACTGAAGAAGGTGTAAACGCGGTCGTCGCGGATGTCTTGATAATCAAAGAGTTCGGTAGTTGTCGCGTCAGGCAGCTCATTGAGACGCAGGTTTGCAATTTCCCATCCGGCAGGGAATATGGAAGTCAGGGCAAGCTCTTTATATTCGCCGCGCTGTCCCGGATTATGCACCGATATTTCCGCCACCAATTCGGCGCCCTGTTTCAGGTTGCCCGGATTCAGCGCTGCGCCGTCGGCGGTTTTATAGTTCACATCAAGTAGCAGGTTTTCCTGCACGGCGGTAGAATCGTCGGCGGCCGGAATGCCGTCGCGTATGGCCCTGACATACAGCAACCTGCCCGAAGTGTTGTTAACGCTTGCCGAGGCAGCTTTACTCATCTCTACCGTCTTTTGCCAGCTGGGGTGTGCCGTGTTGACGGCTTCTTTGACGCCATTAACGGTAACTTCGGCACGCAATTGGTCGAAATCGCGGAATCCCTGTCCTGCAAACTGCGAGACCGCCAGCAGGCAGTACGCTGTTTCCTGTGTGCTGAGCCAGCTGCGGGCGCCCAATACATCTGACAGTTCCTGAACTAAGGGGAAGGCGTCTTTATGGCGGCCGATTTCCGCGAGCGTCTCGACAATCATGGCCTTATCGCGCAGAGCGGAGCCGTAAGTGCCCGATAATTCGCGGTATTCTGCAACTTCTTTCGACAGCGAATTAATCATTGCCGCGGCCACATCCGTGCGGCCTGTTTTGGCATATGCGGCCGCGAGCCTCCACTTAGCACGGACGTCCTGCGAATTTTTCTCCCGCAGGATGTTCATGGCGCCATATTCCGGCTGTCCGGCCAGCGCCAGCGTATAGAGGCGGTATGCCTGGACAAGGTCGCTATCGTATTTTTCGCGGGCGCGGGTACGCTGGTAGCTTAGCCACGTGTTTTTCAAGCCGTGTGGCAGGGAATAACCGGCAGCCTCAGCCAGCAGGCAGAAATGGCCAACATAGTTCGTACACCACTCATTAGCGGCCCCATTGCCCGGCCAGTATGCGAATCCGCCGCTGGGCGTCTGCACGGTGGGCAGCCAACTGAGGACTTCACGAATGTTCCCTGCAATTTCGCTCTTTTGTTCTTCGGTAAGTTGCAGCAGTCTGTCTAAAAACAGTTGGGGGAACACTGCCGAAATGCGCTGTTCGGTGCAGCCGTAGGGATATTGTATGAGGTATTGCAGGCGGGCGCCGAGGTTCAGGGGCGGAATTGCTGACACCTCAATGTGTCCCGCATTCGTGCCGTCAATACCCACCGGCGTCAGCTTGAAATCGACCTTCTCTCCGGCCTGCAAAACAGCATCCTCTTGTACCGTAATCCGAGGGTTGGCCGCACGTATGTCCATATTTATCTGCTGTGTGGCCGTTTCAGAGCCGCTTTTAGCCGTGATTTTCACCGTTCCTTTACCCACTTTTCCGGCTACTTTCAGGGAGAACACGGCGAGTTTGTCGCCCGGCTCGGAGAATGTGAGCTTTTGGGTATTCGTGCCGCTCACCTGTAACAGCCCGTCGCCGACGACGGTTATTTCGGCCTCTTTTACTTCGGGCTTCATGGCAAACACGTTCACCGGCAACTTAACATCTTCGTCAGGGCTGAGAATCCGCGGCAAGGTTGCCAGCACCATTAGCGGTTTGGTAACTTTCGCTTCCTTTTCGGCGCATCCGTAAGCGCCGTCGTGTCCGGCGACCGCCATTACGCGGACGGCGCCCACATAGTTAGGCATTTTTAGCTTATGGGTCTGGCTCTTTCCGGCCGACAGTGTTAGCGGGCCGATGAAAGAGACTACGGGGTCGAAGCGGTTTTGTTTCTGGCCGTTCCTGTTGAGCAGGTTCTCGTCTCCGCCCACCGCGAAGGCGCGTTCCAGGGCGGCGCCATAAGCCCCGACGATGTTGTCGTAATAGTCCCACGTGCGTACCCCTAACGCTTCGCGGGCATAGAAGGTAGCCCACGGGTCGGGGGTTTTGAAGCGGGTCAGGCTGAGCAGTCCCTCGTCAACCACTGCGATGGTATAGGTCATCTCGCGTCCCGATTTTTCGGATACGGTAATCTCGTAGTCGCTGTCGGGACGCAGCTCGTCAGCCACTTTCAGTACCGGTTCCATACGGGTCTGCGGGTCTTCAACACTGAGCGGGATGACGCCATAGAATCGTATCGGCGCATCATTAGCGGTCTGGCCGTGCGGCTGCAGCAACGATACAAACACATATACATTTGGTGCCATATCCGGGATGATGTCGAAGCTGAACTGCGTATTTGTATCTTCGGTGTTCACCCAGAACATATCTATGACACGATTGCCGTTTTCGAGGCTTACCAATGCCTTGCCGACCTTGCCGGACGGGATTGTTATTACCGCTTTGTCGCCAACCGTATATTTATCCTTATCGGCTTTAAGGGTCAGCATTGTGGCATTCTGGCTTTTGCTGTCGCTTTCCCACCAGTAATTGGGGGAAAAATATGCGGAGAAGCCGGTACTGTGGCCGCTTTTCAGGTCTTTCACGCGAATCAGGTATCGCTGGTGCGATTTACTCTTAATATTGACGGGAAATGAGGCTGCGCCATTACGGGTAGTCAAACGCTGGGAAATCACCGGCTTGCGATACGAATCATTGACATATCGCGCCAGGTCTTTTGCGCCCGCATCCCACCACCAGTTCCAATCGATGGCATATATGTCAACCTCAACGAAGCCGTCAACTTTGGAGCCGTCAGGGGCAAGAGTAACGATTTCTAACGGGTAGTCGGTTGCTGTTTTGTACCACCAGTAGTCGGATTCGGGGAAGCGCACCCCCACGAATGACGAATACGGGGCACAGGGAACAGTTTTCACGTCGGAGCTGAAGTCGCCGGTATTCTCATAGAGCCGTGTATTAAACATGGCCTGCAACATTCCCGGCGCGGCCAGCGTGGAGGGCACAGTGAAGTGTATGGCAGCATTGCCGTCAGCGTCAGTGCGGTCGCTGAAGATTTCCTGCGGCTCGGCGCTGAACGGGATTGCGGGGTCGTCAAAGATGAAGCGCGGGAAGCCCTGAAATTCGGTCTTTACCGTTTTGAACGACAGGGATACGGTGGCCTTCAAATTGCCCGCCTTGCCGCCATGCAACCATGCCGAAGTCAGCTTGCCGACGCTGGCGGAAGGGGTCAGCATGTTCTCGTATTGCCCGAAATTCAAATCAATTTTCAGGCGGTTGGGTTTTACGGTTTCCACTTTCACGCTTTTGTAGAAATTGCTGCCACCCACAGATACCTGTGCTGTCCACACGCCGGTAGGCGCATCTGGCGCAGTCTGTACTTCAAACAGGTAGAAGCCGTTCACGCCTTCGGTTTTCATCTGGTGTGCGGCAACCTGTCCGCGGGGATTGGTAAGTTCAAAGATTACGGGGTGCCCCTGCGGGAGGGTTTTCAGCTCGTCTTCCATCACAAAAGTCAGATATATTTTGTCGCCCGGACGCCATACCCCCCTTTCGCCATAGATGAACCCCTTGATACCCCGTTGCACATCCTGTCCGCCAATATCGAAATTACTGAGTGACAGCGATTTACCATTTTCCAATTGCAAGTACGCATATTTGCCGTCCTTCTCGGCTGTCAGCAAATACGGATGCCCTTTCAGATGCACTGACGCCATGCCCTGCCCGTCAGTCAGCGCCGTTTCCAGCAACTCCCGCTGATAGTTGTATATGCTCAGCTTTACGCCCGATTCGGGCTGTGTTGTCGCCAGATTCGACGCCGCAAAACGGTACAGATTATTGTCGCTGCCCTTGGCAATAATGCCGATGTCGGTCCCGATGAAGTCGCGCGACACGAAACGCGCGCTGTTATAATACGATTCCGTAGCAGGATTGTTCCTGTCTTTCCAGTTATAATTGGCGGAATAATAATAGTCGTTATACCAGCCCGGATAGTCCCAGTTAGCGGCCATACTGCGGAACTGCTCTTCCTCTTCCTGCTGTTCTGTGAGCGACAGCCGCTCATTAACAGGCATGGCGTCGAGGCCATACAGCGAATAGCTCTTATAAAACCGCAATTGTACATGATACATGGCTGTGGGGTCAACGGTGAACAGCTTGGCCAAATCGATACTGTAAGTGTTCCATTTTTTCAGGTCGGCGAAGTCGGAAGTTTGCAGCGATATTTTTTTGCGCAGCAGTAGTCGTCCGACTTGCCGCAGTTCAGGGCTTTGGAAATACTGGTGCATATTATGTCTGAGAATTTTCACCACAACGACCTCCACAGCGCGGAGATTTACCGCCTCAAAAGGGATAACCAGCGACTTTGCGGTCGGCAATATGTTGCCCGCCCCTATAAACCGCACGGCCGGATTCACGTCGTCAATGTGAATATCGAAGCCGGTTTTGTCATTCAGCAGCTTCGTATCGGAATTTTTCAGCCACTCGGCAACGGTCAGCCGATATGCACCCGCTGCGGTACCGACATAATACACTTTCAACTCGTTCATATTTATCTGATACGACTGCACAATATTCTCGTTGCGGCCGGAGCTTTCGATATGGACGGCGCCGGTAAGGTTCTGACCGGCTAACAGCGGGTCGGAAAACCGGATACGGATATACTGTTCGGGCTGCGGAACTACAGCCACATCGACTATCTTGAACTTGCCTGTTGAAGGTATCTCGACGGTGCGGGAGCCACGGCTGTCACCGCCGATTTTGCGGCCGTCCCAATTAATTTCGACCTCGCTGGAGGAGAGGCCACGCGACAGGCTGTCAACGGCGAAGCTGTGCCGCGTTCCGGCGTCATTGTGCTGCCATTCCACCGGCTTGTCAAGGCCTTTAAACTGTATGGCTTTTTCGAGCTGCTCCGGCGACACACAGTCGGAGGTTACAAAGGCCCCCTGCAGGCGCTGTAGCTTGGGGTAATGATAGTCGTAAGGCTGCAGAGCTACGTCGTCAAGGGCAAGCCCCTGTGCCAGCGTCCGTACCGAAAATTCCAGCGTCTTAAATCTGTCGGGAATATCCTTTACAACCGCGTTCAGCGCAATTCTTACTGAATATTGAGTGTTGGCTTTCAGCTCTTTGTCGGGGATGAACACTAACGTCTGTGCGTCAACCCACTGCACCTTGCCGGATGCGGAGGGCGTGAGCGTGATAATCTTTCCGGGCAACTCACTGCCGGGCTGCACCTCACTGCCGTACGATTGCAACAGCTGCACCACTATGTTCGATTTCACCGAAATCATCCCGCTCGTAAAACTGCTCACGTATCGGGAAAAGCCCGACTCCGGCGCCTCAAATTTTACCGGCTCACTCTTGGAGGCATGACTGTAAACAGGCTTCGACGCCGCATTCTGCCCCCCTTTTTCCTTCCGACCGCAACCGCCAAGCAACAGCAGTCCCGCAAATATCCAGTACAACACTCTCATTGTCAATAATTTTATTGATTAAACGGTGCAAATATAACAATTATTTATCCATACGCCTCAAAAAATAAGATTATATTGAGAAATAATTACTATCTTTGCTTTTCGTTATATGCGATAACAAAATTTATTCTACTAAAACACAAATGCTATATGAACTATTGTTTGAGATTTTTGCTGATTGTGCTGTCATTTTTGCTTGTGCAGCCTATATATGCACAGCTTGAAATCCGTGAAGGCTCGTTCCGCCAGCTGAGCCGCGATGTGGCCACTGCCGAACGCGGCCAGCTTAATATGGGGGACCTCTCTGCCCTGATTGACGGTAAGAAGTATGACGACAACGGAATTCTATGTGCTTTACTGAAAATTAAGATTGAGAAAATCAGCCGCACCGACATCGCCAAATTGGATTTCCGCGTCAACGCCGGAATCCAGGTCGTGGAAAAGCGGCAGTTCTCCGGCGAGCTGTGGGTGCATATCACCGGCGCAGAGACCGACATGCTCATTACGCATCCCTCTTTTGGGGCGTCCAACAAAATCACCATGCGGCTTGAAGGCGGGAAAACCTACGAAATACGCCTCAGCAATGGCGAAACAGCCGACATGACCTTTCTCAGTCGACCGGTTGGCGCCTCCATCTATCTGGACAACAACTATATCGGCAAAACCACCGAGAACGGGCTGAGCGCCACCCGTGTAGCATACGGCCCCCACAATGTCCGCGCCGAATACGGGGGCATCGCCGAAGAACAGTCCTTCGAAATCACCGAAGCCAGCCCGCGAGTTCTCTCGTTCCGCATCGTCCCCAAAAAACACTTCGACTTCACCAGCTCCCCGCAAGGCGCCGACATCCTCGTGGACGGCCAAAAGATGGGCGTCACGCCGGTGAGCCTCGAACTGAGCCTCGAACTCCACAAAATAAAGGCTATCCGCGGCGGCAAAACCGATTCCCTCGAACTCGACTTCGCACGCGCCACAAGCAATGCCTTCACTTTTAACTTCGACAACAGCAAAAACGCGCAGAAAAAAAACCAAACACACACCGTACAGCCGAAACGCGAACGCACGAACTACGCCGCCGGAGTGGCGCTCGGCTATGTTTCCAGAAATATAGACGCCGAATATTACGGAAGCGACTACTCTTATCGGGATGCGGGCGTACAGATTGGCTTCAGATATGAACCTCTGTTTAAAACAGGCAAAAACGCTATCGGAATGAATACCGGCCTGCTCACAGATATATATCCCGACAGCAAATGTGCAACAGTGGTACTTCCCATAGATTTTGAATACCGCTATGTCTTCTCCAAAACTGTAAGTATGTTTCTATACACCGGTTTCAGCCTCAACTATCTGTTAATCAGCGACAGTGCAGTTGAAATCGACGAAGAAGGCCTGCTTGCTTACTTCGACGTCGGCGGTGGCGTCCGCATCAAGCACCTGCGTATTCATGCCGGTTACAATGCCGGTGGCAACGACATCCTTACCAATAAAATCGAATTTGGCCTGTCACTGATGTTCTAAAACGGTCAGGAGAAGAAGCTGATTTTGTAACATCGACCGCCTTTACCCCCGTATCTGGCGGTTGCCCAGCAATAACGACAACTGTTTCTCCACATCTTTGAGGCGCATGCAGTCGGCCATGAGGCTGAGTATTTGCTCCATATCGTCGGTCTTGGCGATTTCCTCTTCCAATTCGGCCAACATCTTCTTGATTTTCGCGGCCTTGTATTCATTGACGATTTTAGGGACAATAGTATCCAGGATTTCCTCTTCTGATTCGAGGAATGAGCCGTTTTTATGCCACCTTTCGCTGGCCACGTATTTCTCGGCCAGCAGGTCGCTGGCGAAGCTGCTGATTTGCGGGTCCGGAAAGTGCACAAAAAACAGTGCGGAATTGAAGGCTTTGTTGCCGCGATTCTCCGAAAAGATGTCAAACATGGTGTTGACAGTTTCGTTGTCGGAATAGAGCTCGTCGTTAACGATTTCATCTATCACGAAGTCGCCCACAGTAACTTCGACCACTTCGTCAGGGCTGTCGCCTTCGATAGTGAGCAAGTGGTGGTGGAAATATTTTAATAATATGCGGATAATCTCGCGTTCTTCGGTTTGGTAATTTTGGGCATGGGATGGAGCAGGGGCGACGGGCAGCGAGGTATGGCGGCTTTCTGCGAAGTTTTTTTGCGCCATATCTGCTGTGCGGCGCATAAGTATTTTGCGGCTCTCGGCATAGAGGGCTTCCTCGCTGATGTTCAGCAGGCGGCTACATTCCTGTATATAAATTGAGCGGGTAACGGAGTTGGGGACGACGGCAACCGACTGTATAATGTTACTCACTGTGCGGCCTTTTTCTATGGGGTCGTTTCCGGCGTCTTTAAGCAGCAGTTCGGCTTTGAAACGAATGAAATCGGTCTCATGTGTTTGCAGGTATTCCTGCAGGGCCTCCGAGCTGCGAGATTTGGCGAAAGAATCGGGGTCGTGGCCGTCCGGCAGCAGTATTACGCGCACATTAAGGCCTTCTTCGAGCACCATATCTATGCCGCGCAGTGAGGCCTTTATTCCAGCGGGGTCGCCGTCATAGAGGATGGTAATGTTCGGGGTAAAGCGTCTGACGAGGCGGATTTGTTCGGTGGTCAGGGATGTTCCCGAAGAGGCCACCACGTTCTTCACGCCCGCCTGATACATCGAAATCACGTCTGTATAACCTTCGACGAGGAAGCACCTGTCGGCGGCAATGATGGCATGTTTGGCCTGAAAGATGCCATACAGCGTCTGGCTTTTATGATATACTTCCGATTCGGGCGAGTTAAGATACTTGCCCGTGTTCATGGATTTGTCGTATTTCAGCAGGCGGCCGCCGAAAGCGATGACCCGTCCGGCGATGTTGTGGATGGGGAACATCAGACGTCCTGCGAAGCGGTCGCGCACCCACTCGTCGCGCCGGATGGTCAGGCCGGTCTGCTCTAAGAACTCCATTTTATAGCCCTGTTTGAGGGCATCTCTGGTGAAGACGTCTTTCCCTTCGGGACAGAAGCCTATTCCGAAAGTACGGGCCACATCGTCCCGTATGCCGCGCTCGTTCAGGTATCCGTATCCGGAGGCTTGTCCGAGAGGGTCTTTCCAGAGGTAGTCGGCGAAATACTGCTGTGCGAAGGCATTGACAATCATCATGCTTTCGCGGGCATCTTTGAGCTGGCGCTGCTCGGCAGTTTCCTCTTCCTCTTGGATGTCGATGTGGTACTTTGCGGCGAGCCATTTCAGGGCTTCGGGGTATGAGAGCGCCTCATGCTCCATGATGAAATGGACCACGTTGCCCCCCTTGCCACATCCGAAACATTTGAAGATTCCCCGCGAGCGCGACACTGAAAAAGACGGGGTTTTCTCGTTATGAAATGGACATAAACCCACTAAGTTAACACCGCGCTTGCGCAACGTAACAAATTCCGAAACAACCTCCTCAATATCGGCTGCGGACATTATCCTGTCTATGGTGCCGGGGTCTATCATCGTCTGCAATGAAAAAAAGGCTGTCAGCGACGACAGCCCTTATTGATATGAATACATTTTAAACCACGCTCCCCAGGTAGGACTTGAACCTACGGCCTACGGATTAACAGTCCGCCGCTCTAACCGACTGAGCTACTAGGGAATTTATCCTGTTAACTGCCTCTTGTCTTAAAAGGCGGTGCAAAAATACAACTTTTTTCAATACGACAAAAAAAAAATCGCGAAAAATTCGGATATATTAATTATTTTCGCGCTCAAATTACAGAACAATTAAACTATGTGGATTCGAATATCGGGATTAATTCTCAGATACAGAGTGTTTTGGCTGACAGTATGCGGCCTGATTACTGCTTTCATGGGCTATAAGGCGGCACATGTGTATATGTCGTATGAATATACGATAGTGCTGCCCCAAAAAGACGGGGCGTTTCAGGATTTTCAGCGCTTCCGTAGCACATTCGGCGAAGAGGGAAACCTCATCGCAATCGGGATTGACGACCCCGCGTTCTTCGACTTGTCGCACTTTGAAAGATGGCGGCAGCTAAGCGTCCGATTACGCACCATCGAGGGCGTGGAGACCACGCTCTCCGTGTCGGAAGCATACAACCTGAAAAAAGATACCGCCACCCGGACATTTACGGTGCAGCCGGTATTCCCAATAACAATTTCTTCACAAACCGAACTCGACAGCCTGAAAGAGGTCATGGAATCGCTCCCGTTCTATCGGGGGTTGCTCTATAAGCCCGACAGCGACGTCTATATCATGGCCGTTACGGTCAGTCGGGAGAGCATGCTGTCGAATGCCCGCGACGAGATGGTCAAAGCTATATACGACTACTGCGAGCAGTTTGCCGCCGATTCCGGCCTGACAGTGCACTATTCGGGATTGCCATATATCAGGGTGGTAACTGCAACCCGCATCCGCTCGGAGATATTCATGTTCAGCGCCTTAGCCGTACTGCTGTGCGCCATCACGCTGTTCCTGTTCTTCCGCTCCTGGAAAGCCGTGTTCATCCCCCTGCTTATCGTGCTCGTCGGCGTGGTATGGGCGCTGGGATATATGGCGCTGCTGGGCTACAAAATTACGCTGCTCACCGGCGTTATTCCCTCGCTGCTCATCGTTATCGGAATCCCCAACAGCATATACATGCTCAACAAATATCATTACGAATTTCGCCAGCACCAGAACAAAATTAAGGCGCTCCAGCGGGTCATCATAAAAATCGGTAACGCCACTCTCCTGACCAACCTCACCACCGCCTGCGGGTTCGCCACATTCCTGATTACCAACAGCGATGCGCTTCGCCAGTTCGGGCTGACCGCGTCCATAAGCATCATGACGCTGTTCCTGCTCTCGCTGGTGCTGGTTCCTGCGATATTCAGCTTCATCGCCCCCCCGCAGCAACGACATATTCATCACCTCGAAAATAAACACGTTAACCGGATAATTGAACATTTGGTCAATATAACTTCCAAATACGGTAAATTTGTGTATCTCATCACCGCTATCGTGCTGGCAGTCGCCATCTATGGAACAACTCTGATAAAAAGCTCCGGCTATATGGTGGACGACATCCCCGAAAGCGACGTGATTTTTAAGGACCTCAAATTTTTCGAGCAGCACGTTGACGGGATTTTGCCCCTTGAGATAACCGTTGATACCCGCAAAGACAATGAAGCCCTCAGCGCCACAACGTTCCGCAAGATGGAGCAACTCGAAACGGCGCTGTCCGATATGCCGGAAATATCGCAGGGCGTATCGCTGCTGAACCTGGTAAAGTTCGCACGACAGGCGTTCTATAACGGCAAAGAACATTATTACGGATTGCCAGGAACGCAAGAAAGAAACTTCATTATGGCCTACGCCAACAATTCCCTGCAACATGCGGAAATCGGCGGCAACCAGTTCCGCGCCTTTGTTGACAGCGCCCGCCGCACTACACGCCTCAGCCTGCGGGTGAAAGACATAGGCACCGCCAAAATGGACACCCTCTACAATATTATAAAGGTAAAAGCCGACACAGTGTTCCCCCCAGACAAGTACGATGTGGCAATTACCGGCACCAGCGTAGTGTCGTTTCGCGGCACCGAATACCTGGTAAAGAACCTGATTTCCAGCCTCGCCCTGGCCATATTGCTGATTTCGGCTATCATGGCGTCCATGTTCCGCTCATGGCGAATGGTCACCCTGTCGCTGCTGCCTAACATACTGCCCCTGATATTCACCGCCGCAATCATGGGCTATACCGGCATCCCCATTAAGGCCTCCACAATTATCGTGTTCAGTATCGCCTTCGGAATCTCGGTTGACAACACTATTCACTTCCTGACCAAATACCGGCAGGAACTCAAAGCCACCAATATGAACATCCACCTGTCGGTACAGCAGTCCCTGCGGGAGACAGGTGTCAGCATGCTCTACACCGTTGTGGTGCTGTTCTTCGGATTCGGAGTTTACAGCATCTCTCGCTTCGGCGGCACCGTAGCCCTGGGCGTATTAGTATCGCTCACACTGCTGGTAGCAGTAACGGCCAACCTGATATTGCTGCCCAGCCTGCTACATTCCCTCGAAAAAATGACCACCACAAAAGCCTTCACCGAATCGCTACCCGAAGAAAGCGAAGACGAGTAGGGGCGTGATTTAATCACGCCCCCACTTCTACAATAACCCCCTCGCTTCACAATATATTATACCCGTTTAAACTAAGCATGATACCGGCGTGATAAATCATCACACCGGTATCATGCTTCCCCCCTCCTCTATCCTTACCCCAATGTTAAGCGATGCTGATTTTCGGCGGTCGGAGAAAATGTGGTTCGAACCGGATAGCGTCCCAAGGTGTAATAAATTGATTATCAGCTATTATGGTAAGAAATTGTATGTTATAAAACATATTTTTGACAATTTGCATGGAAAATCCAATATTAATTTTACACATTGTACGGCATTTTTTTGATACAACTTACATTTTGTATCAAAATAGTCCGT